>NHIO02000032.1 GCA_002171975.2 Flavobacteriales bacterium TMED191 | reverse complement strand
TGTTTTCTTTGCAGTTGTTTTCTTTGCAGTTGTTTTCTTTGCAGTTGTTTTCTTTGCAGTTGTTTTCTTTGCAGTTGTTTTCTTTGCAGTTGTTTTCTTTTCGTCAGCTTTTGTATTTGATTTTTGATTTTTCGAGTTTGTTGATATAGACTCAATTTTAATTTTCGTCAGCATCTGTCGATGTCCATTTTTAACCTTATATCCTTTTCTACGCTTCTTTTTGAAAACAACAATTTTTTTATCTTTTATATGATCTAGGATCGATATTGTTACATTAGCTCCATTGATTGTTGGGGTGCCGAGGGTTGTTTTATTGTCTTTTTCAATAATTAAAACTTCATTCAGTGTTATTTTATCGCCCTTTTCCCCAGATAATCTGTTGACATAGAATTCTTGGTTTTTTTCTACTTTCAATTGTCTCCCGTCTATATTTACTACAGCAATCATTTTAAATTAAATTTTTTTTAGGTCTGCAAATATAGTAAAACTTAATGTTAATGCAATAAAATTAAATTAATACTACTTTTTATGATTCATGACAAACACTCCGATTAGAATAATTATGATCCCAATTAATTCTAGATTACTAACCTTTTCAGCATCTAATAGACCCCAAATTATAGCAAAAACAGGTATGAGATACGTTGTGGAGGATGCAAATAGTGCATTAGTTCTTTTTATTAAATAATTAAATAATATAATTGCAATAGATGTACATACGCTTCCTAATATAATTAAATAGAGGAAGAGGTTTTTATTTAGGTATATCTTCTCGATGTTATAACTAAATCCTGTAGAAACTAAATAGAGAAATGGAATTACTGCTGAAATAAAAGATGATATAACAGCAATTTCTAATGGTCTTAATGAATTTAAATTCTCTTTTATTGTATTTATGCTTATTGCATAACATAGAGTGGCAAAAATAATTAATATGCTATATTTAAAATTAATCATATTATTTTCAAGAGGAGATAGTAGAATTACAGTACCTAATAGACCAATTAATATTCCTACAATATTTTTAGGTATTATTTTTTTATTAAAAACTAAAAATCCTAAAATAAATGTAAAGAAAGGAGTTAGGCTGTTTAACATGCCAGCAAGGTAGGATTGAATATATAATTGAGATTTAGCAAAAATTATTGCGGGTATTAAAGTGCCTATTATACTGACAATTAATAATGGTTTTATGTGGGGTTTTTTTATTTTACTAAAACTTGCCTTTAAAAAAGGTGATAACATAATAAATGCAATTAGAAGCCGGTATAACCCTACTTCAATGTAAGAAAACTTTATTAGACTTTTTTTCATTAAAATAAATGAGGAACCCCATATAGTGGATAAAATTAATAGTATAATCCAATTAATAATACTTTTTTTATTCAAAATATATATATATTTGTATTAATCTAAATTATTTAAAAATGTGTGTTATGATGAAAAAAATCTTTAATTTATTTTTTGTTTTTGCAATAAGCCTTTGTTTTGCACAAACAAATACTTCATTGAATTTAACAATTGAAGGGATGCATTGTGCTGGTGGATGTGCAAAAATGATTGAAAACTCATTAAATCAAAATGACGGAATTTTAGCAGCAGTAGATTTTCAAAATTCATCTGCAGCAATTATTTATGATTCAGAAAAATTTTCCAAAGCAGAGATTGTTACTATGATTAATGGTTATCGTGGTGGTAAATTTACAGCATTAGCACCAAATGTTAGTAATAAGTCTAATAAAGCGGCTTGTTCAAAGGGTAAGAATTGTTGTCAAAAAAGCGGAAAAAAAGATGCATCGTGTGATACGGATAAAGGATCTGCCTCAAATAACATCTTCAAAAGAAAGAATAAAAAAGAAAATTCTTTAGCTGGTATGATTCCCGGACACAATGGCTGCACAAAGTCTTGTTGTTCATCTAAGAAATAATAATAAACTAAAAGTATAATTTGCACTGGATAAATAGGTATAATACTTTATGTAAGTACACTATTGTGTCAGTTTGCTTAATAATATGTGCTGGCGGCTTTGTTAGAATGACTGGTGCTGGTATGGGGTGTCCTGACTGGCCTAAATGTTTTGGTCAATGGATTCCACCTACTACTATTGAACACGTACCTGTCAACTATAAGCAGATTTACTCTGATAGAGGATATGATAAATTAAATTTTAATGTATTTAACACATGGGCAGAATATATAAATCGATTGATAGGTGCCATAGGGGGGGTATTTTGTTTTTTACTTTTTGTTAGTTCATTATTTACACGGAAATTAATCTTGATATTACTCTCTGTATTTTTAGTGTTTTTAATGGCGTTTCAGGCATGGATGGGTGCATTAGTCGTATTTTCCATACTGTCTCCATTTAAAATAACTATTCATATGCTAATTGCATTACTAATAATATGCCTTCTTTTTTTTCTATTTAGAATTAGTTCAGCACAAAAAATTATAATTGATACTTTAGGTAGTAAATGGATTTATTTGGGTTTATTAATTTCGTTCACGCAAATAATATTGGGGACCCAAGTAAGGGAGTCTGTTGATTTGCTTTTAGACACTATACCAAGAAATTTAATTATTAATCATTTACCTAATATTTTTGAATTTCATCGTTCAATGGCTTGGTTAATTTTAATTTCAAATAGCGTTATAATTTTTAACAATAGAAAATTTTTCCATGATGAAATTGAGCAGAAGCTAATAATTGGCACAGTTATTTGTTTATTAATTAGTGGTATTATAATGAGTTATTTTTCAATTATTGGTTTGACACAGTTAATACATTTGTTAGGTGCATTTTCATTATTTATTTGTCAGTTTTCAATGCTTCTTCGTCGGCTTCGTCTTCCCATTTTAAAGTCTCTATGATTTTTAAAATATCCTCTCTAATAGACTGACTTATTGTGGATAGTGAATCTTGATTTGGACTGGCATGGAAATAAAGTGACCCTCTTAGAAAATGTTGGTTACTATCAGTTATATGGAATTGTACTGCGGAAGCAGTTTGACCATGTATGTCATATAGAGTGCCAAAAGTTTTATGATTAAAATTATTATATACTTTTTCTTTGATTGCATCGGCTTTGACTGTATGCTTATATACAATTTGTCGCGAGTCTTCAATTAGTTGAAAAAGATTATTATCGATGGGTTTATATGTTAAGTGAATAGTTGCACGATGTTTGGGATATGTTAGATCTATCCAGCATGTTTGCATTTTATATTCTACACTAAAATAATTGGGTGCGGTGAACTTAAAAGGACAACTTAATGGTTGAAATAGTGAGTCAATTTTATTTTCGAGATCAATTCTCATATAACCTTTGGGCTTGGGACTAAAGCGTTCTTTACAGCTACTAAGCAGGATGATTATTATAAGTATATATCTCATTATTTTGAAAGTAAGGTTTTGATTGAAACAATTCGTTTTTTGTTAATTTTCTCGATTATAAATTTGAATTTTTGAAATTGAATACTTTGCCCCTCCTCTGGTATTTTTTCAATTTTTTCAAGTAAAAATCCAGCTAAAGTGTCAGATTCTCCTTTGTTTTTTTCAAATTCTTTTCCATCAATATTAAACACTCTGTAAAAATCGTTTAATGATGTCTTTCCATCAAATATGTATGTGTTATTATCAAGTTTGGAGTAAATAATATCTTCTTGGTCAAATTCATCGCTTATATCACCAACTATTTCTTCTAAAATATCTTCAAGTGTAACAATGCCAGAGGTGCCTCCATATTCATCTACAACTACAACTAAGTGAATTTTTCTTTCTTTTATCTCTTTTAGTAAATCATCAATTTTTTTGCTTTCGGGTACAAAAAAGGGTTCTCTAATTACATTTTTCCAGTCAAAATTTTTAACATCAAAATTTGGTAAAAGATCTTTTATATATAAAATACCTTTAATTTGATCAATGTCGTTTTCGTATACAGGAATTCTAGAATATCCAGATTCTAAAATAACATTTATAACCTCATCAAATGATGTATTAATATTTAATGCAACAATATCAATACGTGCTTTCATAATTTGCTTCACATCTGTTTGTCCAAATTGAATAATCCCTTCTAGAAATTTTTTCTCTTCTTCCTCAGTGTCTGAAGTTAAATTGACAGCTGTTGTTAAGTTCTGTAAAGACAGTGATGATTTTTTATGAATATTTTCATTAATTAGATTTGTAGATTTGACCAACAGATTACATGCTGGATAAAGAGTTTTTTGAATAAAGACTAATGGAATAGCCATTAGTTCAGAAACTAATAGAGGGTTTCTATTTGCGTAAGTTTTAGGTATAACTTCCCCGAATAATAGAATAAGAAATGTAGTGAGGAGTATTTGAATGAAAAAGTTTAATGCTGGACTGTTAAGGTTTAAGTAGTTAGTAAAGATTAATGATGATATAATTATTATAGTGATATTGATAATATTATTTGCGATTAATATGGTAGCCAGAAGCATTTTAGGGGATTCTATTAGTCGAAGAATTAATTTATGTCTTTTAATATTCGAATCTTTCAATTGACTTTTATCAGTCGGACTGAGTGCAAAAAAACCAATCTCGGAGCCTGATATTAGACCAGAAAAAACTAATAATACAATACACGAGATTAACGGAGTTAAAAAACTATAACTAAAAACTTCGGATTCCAAAATAGGTATTTAATTAGGTATTTTAATTTGAAAATGGCAGGTCATCTATAGAGTTAGATTCTGGGGTTGAGCTTGATGACGTAACATTATCTTCTTTTTTGTTATTAAGTTGTGTTGGTGGAGGTGTATAACCCATATTCGAGTTATCCGAATCTTTTTTAGAACCAAGCATTGTCATACTATCTCCCTGAACATCAGTTGCATATTTTTTGTTGCCATTTTCATCCTCCCAAGAACGTGTTTTTAGCTTTCCTTCAATACAAACTGAATCTCCCTTTTGGAGATATTTTTCTGCAACTTCAGCAGTTCCTCTCCATAAAACGATGTTATGCCAATCAGTGTTTGATATTTTTTCACCAGATTTATTTGTATATCTTTCAGATGTTGCAATTGAAAATTTCGCCATTTTTGTACCATCAGGCATTTCCCTAATTTCAGGGTCAGCGCCTAAATTCCCAATTAGAATCACTTTGTTTAACGAACCAGCCATAATTAAATTTTATTAAGATTTGTAAATATAAGTAAAATATTATTCTTAAAGAATATTAGTCTTTAATCTCAAAATATCTTTCAATGGGTTTAGGTATTGGATACTTTGAAATATCTTTCTTTGAAATAATTTTATGATTAGAATTCAAATTTTTAACTGAAATATGCCAGAACACGATATTTAAACATTGATGAGACAATAAATGTTTCATATTTCTCTCTTTTTTAACTTCATTAATAATAAATTTCTTTAAATACTTGTCAGCCTTTAGTTTATCAATTGTAATCGCTGAATTTGACTCAATAAGTGGTAATTCATACATTTTTTTCCAAATATCATTTGTTCCTCTTTGTTGAATAATAAATTGGTTATTATTAGAGATAAATAAATAATTCAAGTATCTGTGCTTTTTTTTAATTTTGCGTGTTTTAACAGGTCTAGTATTAATTATATTATCTATATATGCTATACAATTATTATTAATTGGACAAATCTTACAATTGGGATTATGCTTTGTGCACTGCATAGATCCAAAATCCATAATTGCCTGATTATATGTGCCGCTATTAATTGGCGGTAATAATTTATTAGCAATAGTTTTTATTTTATTCTTACCTGCACTAGAGTTTATTGGTTCAGAAATATTAAATACTCGGCTTAAAACTCTATATACATTTCCATCCACTACAGCTTTGGATTCATTTGTACATATAGAGCTAATAGCTGCTGCTGTGTATTCCCCCACTCCTTTTAGTTTTATAAGATCATTATATTTTTTGGGAAATATTCCCTTATAATTTTGTACTATATTTCTAGCTGTTTCTAGCATATTTAATGCTCGATTATAATATCCTAGGCCTTGCCATAGTTTTAGAATTTCAGTGTCATTAGACTCTGATAAAGTTTTAATATTAGGAAAGGTGGTAATAAATTTGATATAGTAGCTTTCTCCTTTCTTAATTTGTGTTTGTTGCAATATGATTTCAGAAACCCAAATTTTGTACGGTTCCTTACTTTTTCTCCAAGGCAAATCACGCTTGTTTATATTATACCATTGAATTATTTTATTTGTCAAATTCTTAAATTAGATTAATTGCTCTAAAATTTAAGTAAAAATAATTATATTTGGCTCCAAATAATTAAAATTTATTTGAAATGGTTAAGGCTGATTTAGTGCAGAAATTATCAATTAAGACAGGAGTTGAGAGAAAAGTAGTTTCAGCTGTTGTCGAAATGTTTATGGACACTGTGCAACAATCATTAGAGAAAGGAGATAATGTTTATTTGAGAGAGTTTGGTACATTTGCAATTAAATCAAAGGCTGCTAAAAAAGCAAGAAATATTGTGAAAAGTAGTGAGGGATATATTACCACTACAATTACTATACCAGCTCATGTTGTCCCAAGTTTTAAACCATCAAAAAAATTTATAGATAGAGTAAAGAAAAATAATCAAATCTGATTATTAGTAATTAATTAGGAAAATCATTGATATGCCAAGTGGTAAAAAGAGAAAGAGACATAAAATGTCTACTCACAAGAGAAAAAAACGTTTAAGAAAAAATAGACATAAAAAGAAGTAGATTATAGCTTTCGTTTTTCCGAGTATTTTTATTTCCTATAAAAGTAAATGTAGTGAATACTGAATTAGTAATTCGAGCTGCAAAAAAAAGTATAGATATTGTTGTTTTAAAAGAAGGTAGGTTAATTGAATTACACCAACTTCCCTTAGATCAAGATATTTGTTCAGTTTTTGATATATATTTAGCTCAAGTCAAAAAAGTGGCCTCCTCATTGAATGCGGCTTTTGTAGACATTGGTCAAGAAAAAGACGCTTTTTTACATTACCATGATCTAGGACCTTATTATAAATCGTCTAGTGAGTACGTTTTAAATGCAGTCAGTAAAAAAGCATCAAAGTGGAATAGTTTAAAAACAGATTTTAAAAACAGTCTTCCTAAAGACGGTTTAATGGAAGATGTTTTGAAAAAAAATGATACTATTTTAGTACAAGTTTCAAAAGAACCAATATCTACTAAAGGTCCAAGAATTGTTTCTGAGATTTCTCTTGCTGGACGGTTTCTAGTTTTGGTGCCATTTTCTAATAGAATTTCTGTTTCTCAAAAAATAAAAGATGAAAAAGAAAAAAAGAGATTGGCAAGATTAATGAAAAGTTTAGTTCCTGATGGTTTTGGGGTTGTAGTGAGAACAGTTGCTAAAAACAAAAAGGTAGTTGATCTAGATACGGATTTAAGGAATTTACTTCGAAGATGGATTGATATCCATAAAAAATTAAAGGGTGCTAATCCCCCAAAAAGAATTTCAGTTGAAAGAAGTAAGGTTCTTTCATTGTTAAGAGATGTATTAAATGAAAGTTTCACCAAAATCAGTGTAGATAATAAAACAATTTTTGAAGAAGTAAAACTTTATCTACAGAAGTTTGTGCCAGAAAAGGAAGATATTTTGTCTTTACACACCTCCAAAAAGCCTCTTTTTGATTTATTTAATGTAGATAAGCAAATTAAAATTGCCTTTGGTAAATCTGTGTCTATGAAAAAGGGAACTTATTTAGTAATTGAGCACACAGAAGCCATGCATGTAATTGACGTAAATAGTGGAAATAGGACAAGTAAGCATGAAACACAAGAAGAAAATGCACTTGAAGTAAATCTTCAGGCAGCAGCAGAAGTTGCTAGACAACTAAGGCTTAGGGATATGGGGGGTATAATTGTCGTTGATTTTATTGACATGAACCTTTCTGAAAATAGAAAAAAATTAACAGACACTTTACGTGAGCATATGAAGGAGGATCGTGCAAAACATAAAATTTTAGCACCTAGTAGATTTGGACTTATAGAAATTACTCGTCAACGTGTTCGTCCACAAATAACAATTAAAACCAGAGAAGCATGTCCCTCATGTAATGGTTCTGGAGAAATTGAAGCACCAATAGTTTTTGTAGATCAACTTAAAGACAAGCTAGAAATGTTAGCCCAAAAAAAGGTTTTAAAAGAGATAACACTTATTGCACATCCATTTGTAATTGCATATCTAAAAAGGGGATTCCCCTCCTTTCAAATTAGGTGGTCTTTTAAAAATAGAGTGATATTATATTTAAAAGAAAATAATGCTATGTCTCTTTTAGAGTATTCTTTTTTAAACTCCAAGGGTCAGAGGATAGTTTTTAGTTAAGTTTTTTCAATTGCATAATAATTAAGGGGATTGTGAAAATTATTAAAACAATAATTCCCAATCTATATCCTAAGACTACATTTGTGTTTTCTGAAAACCAAGAATATGAAAAAATAAATATTAGAATATTTCTAATTATACTATTTATAGAATTGAAAATGGTATTTGTTCTGCCAATTAAATGGTTTGGTATTCTTTGAAAGAAATAACTCATTCTTGTTATGCGTGCACTTGCATTTGTGATGCCAATTATAAAGCTTGCAATAAAAAAAATAAGTAATTTTTGTACTACAATCATTATAAAAAAAGAATATCCAGTAATAATAATTAACAAGATTGTGAAGTCTATTGTATGAATTTTTTTTAAAATTTTTATAGTAATTATTCCAGCAACTATAGCACCTAAACAATAAGTTACATCTGCCAATGAAAAAATTACTAAGCTTTCATTGAGACAGTTTTTTACAAATAGTGGTAGCAAAGTAAATAGTTCTACAATTAAAAAAGCAAAAATAATTTGTGAGCACACTCCATATATGAAAACACCTTTGTATTGTTTTAAAAAAATTATTGATTTTTTTATTTCTAATATTGCATCGTTAAGAGAGTACTTTGTTTTAAGACTTTTTGGTTGATAGTTCATCGATACTAAAATTAAATAAGATGATAAATACAACATACTGTTTAATAAGAAAACTTCCCCAATATCCCATTTCTCTAACATGTTAAACTTTAAGTTAAAGTAATCAAAGAAACTTTGACTTCCTGATATTAACACACCACACAATAAAGCAGCAGTAACACTTATAGTTTGACTTTGTATCTCAATTATTGAATTTATTTTAATATAGTTTTTTTTATTTGTTAGTTCTTGAGCTAATGCATATAAATTAGGAAAAAAAATCATGTAGTAAAATGAGCAACAACTAAATGCAAGAAAAATTAATAATTCATTTTTAATCTTTAAAAAAACACAACATATCCCCACTAGCAAAAATATTAATGAAGCAATTATGTTAGTATTTAATAAAATTTTTTTTCTATTCATTTTATCAATCAACACACCAGCATATAAACCCCAAAATAAACCAAGAAATGTTAATATGCCAAGCCAGAAAGCAAATGTTGAGCTTTGGTTTAAATTATCAGTAAAGTACCATGGCACCGCAATTACTGTAATTCCTTGTGCTATTCCGGAGGGTATAATTGATAATAATAGTCGAAAGATTTTTTTTAAATGCATTTATTTTATAGGAATCAAATATTCGCCTAAAATAGAATTAAAATTTATAATAACTTTACGTTTAGTTAGAAGTTTAAATTATAACTAGATTTATTAAATGATAATAGCCGAAAAAATAAAAGATATAGAAAACAGGGTTGACGCTTTATATGTTCATTTAAAAATTGAGCACAAATTATCATTTATAAATAATGAAGAAATTAAGACCCACAAAGATGATTTTTGGCAGGACACGAAAAAGGCGGAGTTAGTGTTGAGAAGTATAAAAAATGAGAAAAAATGGATTAATCAATTTAACAAGCTGAGATCCACGCTAGATGATTTATTAGTTTTATATGATTTTTTTTTAAGTAAGGAGTTAGATAATATAGAAATAGAAAAACAAATTAATTTAACTTATTTACTATTGGATGATCTTGAATTTAAAAATATGTTAAGTAGTGACGAAGATAATATGACAGCTATTTTAATTATAAACCCAGGAGCAGGAGGAACAGAAAGCCAGGATTGGGCATCTATGTTGATGCGTATGTATTCAATGTGGGGGGTGAAAAAGAATTATAAAATTAAAAAATTAAATTACCATGGTGGCGACACTGCAGGCATCAAATCAGTCACTTTAGAATTTGATGGAGATTTTGCCTATGGGTATTTAAAAGGAGAAACAGGTGTTCATCGTTTAGTACGTATATCGCCTTTTGATTCTAATGCAAAAAGACACACTTCATTTGCTTCTGTTTTTGTGTATCCTTTAGTAGATGATACTATTGAAATCAATATTAATCCTTCAGATATATCTTGGGAGACTTTTAGGTCAGGTGGTCCAGGGGGGCAAGCTGTAAATAAAATTGAAACTGCCGTTCGATTAAAACATCAACCCACAGGAATTATTATAGAAAATTCAGAGTCAGCCTCTCAGTTAGATAATAAGAAAAAAGCATTATTATTATTAAAATCACAGCTTCATCAACTTGAGATAGAGAAACTGCAGGCAGAAAAAATGGAAGTAGAAAAAAGTAAGAAAAAAATAGAATGGGGATCACAAATTAGAAATTATGTACTTCATCCATATAAAATGATTAAAGATTTAAGAACTAATGTAGAGTCAACTAATGTCCAAAAAGTACTTGACGGAGATTTGGATAGCTTTATCAAAGAATATTTGATGATGATGGGTCAAAAAAATAACTAATATGAAAATTTATCATAATCCAAGATGTCGAAAAAGTAGAGAAGCATTGTCTATCTTAATGCAACAAAATATAGAGTGTGAAATTATAGAGTATTTAAAAAATCCAATCAAAAAACCGGAAATTAAAAAAATTCTAAAAATGTTAAATATTTCAGCAAAGGATTTAATAAGAAAAGAAGAGAAATTATTCAAGGAAAATTTCAAGGGGGTGAATCTAAGTGATGCTGAGTATTTAGATCTTCTTTGCAAGTATCCAATATTAATTCAACGACCAATAGTTGTTGAAAATCAATCTGCTGTATTAGGAAGACCACCAATAAATGTGTTAGATTTGTTAAATAAATAAATATATTCTTATGAGAGAAGAATTTGATAGTCTGGGTAAAATTTTAGTTCCAAATGATAAACTCTGGGGTGCTCAAACACAACGATCTATTAATAATTTTCAAATTGGGGAACCTTTTAGTATGCCAATTGAGATTATTAAAGCTTATGCAGTTTTAAAAAAGTCTGCTGCTTATGCAAACTGCGAATTATCTTGTTTGTCAGGCGAAAAAAAGGAAATTATTGAATTGGCATGTAATCAAATTGAAGCTGGAGAATTCGATGATCATTTTCCTTTAGTGGTTTGGCAAACGGGTTCGGGCACACAAACTAACATGAATATAAATGAGGTTATAGCTAATTTAGTTAAGAAAAATTGTGGTATTAGTATACATCCTAATGATGATGTAAATAAATCACAATCCTCTAATGACACTTTCCCAACGGCTATGCATATAGCTGCCTATAAAGCTATAATAAATCAAGTGTTACCATCTTTAGAGAAATTAAAATTATCATTCTATCGAAAATCGGAGATGTTTTCAGATATTGTTAAAATTGGCAGAACTCATTTAATGGATGCAACGCCACTTACTTTAGGGCAAGAGTTTTCATGTTATGTGTCACAGTTAGATTTTGGGATAAAAGCTTTAAAAAATTCTTTACAACATTTATCTAAACTTCCAATTGGAGGTACAGCTGTTGGTACTGGGATTAATGCTCCGAAAGGGTTTGATAAATTAGTTGTTCAAAAAATTAATGATTTTACAAGCTTATCATTTGAAAGTGCTGAGAATAAATTTGAAGGCATTGCAGCGCATGATGCATTTGTTGAAGCACATGGGGCTTTAAAGCAAATAGCGATTTCATTATATAAAATTGCAAATGATATCAGATTGTTAGCATCAGGACCCAGATGTGGAATTGGAGAATTAATTTTATCAGCAAACGAACCTGGATCATCCATTATGCCTGGGAAAGTAAATCCTACACAGTGTGAAGCAATGACTATGGTATGTGCACAGGTTTTTGGGAATGATTCTGCGATTAGTTTTGCAGCATCTAAAGGGCAGTTTCAGTTAAATGTTTTTAAACCAGTAATTGCATTTAATTTCTTATTCTCTGCTAGAATTTTGGCTGACGCATGTAATTCATTTACGGAAAATTGTATTAATAGTTTAGAGCCAAATCAAAAAAAAATATCTGAAAATTTAAATAATTCTTTAATGCTTGTAACTTGTTTAAATTCTCACCTTGGATATGATAATTGTGCAAAAATTGCTAAACTAGCACATTCTAAAAGTATTACTCTAAAACAAGCTTCAGTTGATTTGGGATTTTTAACGGAATCAGAATTTGATTCTTTAGTAGACCCAAAAAAAATGACACATTCATAAATGAGTGTCATTATAAAATCAAAAAAGGTCCGTAAAATACGGACCTTTTTGCTGTCGAAGCTAGTCATAGAAGACTAGCTAGATTAAACAGTTCAGAATAAATATACCCCCATATATTCATTTGATGACACAATTATACGGACAAAATCATCATTCTGTAATAGAAAATAAAATTTATTGTTAACATTTTTCTGTTAACAACCTAACTTATTGCATGAGTTAAGAATTTTTTATTATAAACAAGTATTTTTCTGTTTTAGAATTATGTAGTTGCTGAGTATTGAAATTAATCACAATAAATAGACATATTATTTATAAGGATAATTAAAGAATATATAAGATATATTAAATTAATTGTAAATTGCTGCTCAAATATTGTTTTATTTTTCATCTAGCAATTATAAGTTTTTTCATGATAGAATTATTGGGGTATTTTTTATTTGTTTTGGCAGGATTATTATTTGGTTTATTCGGATCAGGAGGTTCAATCATTATAATACCCATTTTAATTTATGTCTTTAACTTATCTATTTATGAGGCTACAACATATTCTTTATTACTAGTTTTTTTAATTTCTTTATTTGGAACTATAAAGCATATTTGGCAAAACAACTTTCACACTCAAAATTTAATTTTTTTCATCATACCTACACTTTTTTCTACTTTTTTATCTAGGACTTTTTTATTCCCAGTTCTTCCTGGCTATTTTGAATTTTTTAATAAATCAAAAGAAAGTATATTAATGATACTTTTTTCACTTATTATTTTTTTTGCTTCTATTTCGTTTTTTAAGAAACTACAAATTAATTCTTCGTCAAACTATAAATTATTATTAATTATAATAGGCTTGGTTATCGGATTACTCACGGGTCTTTTAGGCATAGGTGGTGGCTTTATTATACTTCCAGCTTTAGTTTTATTTGCAGGTTTAAATATGCGTCAAGCAGCATCCAGTACTTTATTTATAATTATGTTAAATACTTTATTTGCACTTATCTTAGAATTAACTATTTTCAACTTCCAATTTCAAATTAGTTTTATTTTAGAATTATTAATTATGTTGATAATTGGGATGCTAATAGGAATAAAATTATTAAATATTATAGATCTCAAAATAGTAAGGAAATTATTTTCAATTACACTTTTAGTACTATCTTTGTTATTATTCTTGTTTGAATTACTTTAAAATATGTATATACAACAAATATATACTGATTGTCTTGCTCAAGCTTCTTACTATATTGAGTCCGAGGGAGAATCTATTATTATTGATCCAATTAGGGATTCTAGTATCTATTTAGATATATTGATAAAAAGAAAATCTAGTTTGAAATATATTTTTGAAACACATTTTCATGCAGATTTTGTTTCGGGCCATGTCGAACTTGCTCGGCTAACAAATGCAAGTATTGTTTTTGGGCCTAAAGCAATCACATCTTATGAATGCATTTTTGCTACTCATAATCAGGAGTTTCAATTTGGCACTATGAAGTTACGTGCTTTACATACTCCAGGTCACACTCTGGAATCTACATGTTATTTGTTAATTTCTAATTCTAATAAACACGAAGCAGTATTTACAGGCGATACACTTTTTATAGGTGAAGTTGGTAGACCAGATTTAGCTGTAAATCCACAATTAACTAGCCATGATTTAGCAAGTCAATTGTATGATTCACTACACAATGTTATTATGAATTTGGCTGATGATATTATTGTATATCCAGGTCATGGTGCAGGTTCTGCGTGTGGAAAAAATATTAGTTCTGAAAAACAATCTACGATTGGAGAACAAAAGAAATCTAATTATGCATTACAACCAATGATTAAAAAAGAATTTATAGAAATGGTATTAAAGGGGATATCATCTCCCCCTCAATATTTTTCACATGACGTTGCTATGAATAAGCAGGGGTATCAGCCAATCTCAGGTGTTTTAGAAAACAGTGTCAATAAACTAAATTATGTAATGTCTTCTACTTACATAAAAAAAGGTATTACTATTCTTGATGTTAGATCTCCTCATGATTTTGAAAAAGGATTTATTCCTGGCTCAATTAATATTGGTAAAATGGGCATGTTTGCTCCGTGGGTTGGTACAATCATTTCACCTAAGTCCAAAATTATATTAGTATGCAATATAAATGAAGAGGTAGAGGTTATTTCTAGATTAGCTAGAATTGGTTATGAAAATGTTGTTGGTTTTATTTCGGACTTACAAGACTGGCATGATAAGAATGAGTTAGAGTACATTGAGTCAATATATGCAAATGCAATCAAAGAAGATAAAAATAATATTTTCATCTTAGACGTAAGAAAAGAAGCCGAATTGAAATTGGGTTATGTTCAAGATTCAGTTAATATTCCATTAAGTGAATTGTTAGTCAGTTTAGATAGGATTCCTAAAAGTGCAAATTTAATAATCTATTGTGCTGGAGGTTACCGATCAATGATTGCAGCCTCAATTTTAAAATCGAAGGGTTTTAATAATATCAAAAATGTTTATGGTGGATATAATGAAATTGCTAGAAATCAATTGTAATTAATATAAAAATATTATATTCGAGTGTATGAGTAATTTTGTTAAAATATTTTTCGCAGTAACTTTTATGTTTTTAACTAGTTGTAGTACTGGTCAAGAAGGTGATGTTTTTTTAAGAATTCGAGCTGTTTTAGAACCTAATAGTTTTTCAATTAACTCAAATGATATTCCCTCTAATTTTGAATATGATGTTTTTTATGAAATCAAACCAGGCTATTATGATTTTGAATATATAGACCATGAAAACATAGCGCATCCCCAACTAGGAGAATTAAGCGTCCTTGAAGCCACAGCTAACACGGGAACTGATGGAGGAATATTTAATTCAGCTAGTGATGGAGAAGATGTATATATAGATTTAATTTTGCTTTCAAGTGGACCAATTATTGAAACTTATAATTATTTTACAATTGCTTCAACTTTAAATTATTAAGTTATTTTCTTAACTCTTGAAATAAAGACCAGACATACAATAAGAGTTATTTGTATAATTTTATAAACCAATATTAAAGCGAACACCTGTAACAATTCCAGCTGATTCAAATGCAGTTTCGAAAGCTTCAGAATTAATTTCGTTTAAATTATTAAAATAAATAGGGTCAATTTGATAATTGATAAAAGGATTAATACTGAAGTATTGTGTTCTTAAATTTAAACCTGCACCAAGAAATGGAATAAGTAGGTTATAATCATATGTATAATCTTCAAATACGTTGTCAGCGTAAGTATATATTAAACTTGATAAGTAGACTTGCGCACCAATGCTTGCATATGCGTTTAGTCGATTAGGGATATTTAACACACGATATTGTAAAGCAATATATGGAATAATTGCTTCCGTTTTTTCTTCATAATTAGCATTCAGCAAATTTGTTTCAGAAAAATCATAGTTTATCTTACTATTATTATACTCTGCACCAACTAACAAAGTGTAATATCCAATTGGTAGAGAGATACTTTGATTATAATATATACCAATATTACTATTTCTGCCCTGAATTTTTGAAGGAATGAATTCTCCATTTTCTAATGGTAATAAGGTTGTGCCATTATTTTGATTACTACTACCAGAAATACTTATACTTTGTGAGAGTATTAATTCAGGCAATATGAGTAATAAAAAAAATAATTTTTTCATATAAATTTTGTGATTAATTGTCTCTGCCAGTTAATAAATATAAAATTTTAATTCCAGGTCTAAATTGTGCTTCATCAGTACGGTCTTTGATAATCATTTTATCATCTATATCAATTTCATTAAAAAACAATTTTACATAGGGCATGACAATTAGTTTTGGAATTGCGTAGAGTTCCATGCCCGCAACAGCGTAATATCTAAATCTTCTTTCTACACGTTCATCGACTGGAATGGATTGAATTGGATCTGCAGACGCATTAGTTTGATTGTCAATATAAATAAAGGAGCTTGTTATTTGATCAATGCGAAAGTCTCCACCTATTCCTATATATGGCCAAATATTTACAGGTTGGAAGCCATGAACAATTTCAAACGCATATTTAATATAATTTGATTTAGTTTGGTATGGGGTCATTGGCCAATTATATTCAAAGTCAATATCACTATCTTGTATATGTTTTCTGTTTCGCCATCCTCTTGTAAAGTTAATTCGACTAGCCCAAAAGCCAATAGGAGAAGGCATGATTAATTGTTCAAAGTCTAAATTTAAATACGTATGACGTTCTTCATAATCTACAGGTCTGAAATTATCAACATCTTGAAATGGTTCATCTAAATAAAATGGATCGAGATGAGTCCATGAGTCGTATTCACTCCATGCATTTATAAGTATTCGAGTATGAAGAGCTTTTGATTGAGAGACTGCCAAATATGGCAGGATGAAAATAAATAGATATATCAATTTATACATATGTATAAATATATAAAACTTAATTCTTTTTGTCTAATCCTCATTAGGTTCTATTTTATTAGATGTTTCGGGAGTTGAAATTATTTCATGATTAATAGCTTTAGATTTTATATCCTTATGTCTAATATCTTCATCTTTTAAATCAATTGCTTTCCCACCTCTTTGCAGACTTGCATTAACAATATCCCCCTTTTCATATTCTAATGCCTTATCACGGATGCTATTTAAACTTTTTTTAGAAATTAGTTGCAGCATTCTCTCTGTTAACTCAATTCCATGTTCATTCATATCCGAGTTGATTTGAATTACACGTTTTATATAGTTCATAGAACCTGCAAATGCACGAGCTAGATTTTCTCTGTCCTCAGGGGATAATTTTTCTGCAAATTCATAGTGTTCAATTTGTTTGAGAGACCATATAGTAATCTTAAGAGACTGTGGAGAAACTATATGTACACAGTAATTAGAATCTTCATAGATTTTGTTTTGAATTACATGAAGAGCATTTTCAGGGACAACTAAAAATAATTGTTTTTTAACGTCTTTATGTTGGGCATATTTTGCTAGTGAATCAACTTGTGTGCGAATATATTTTGGAAAGTTATCTAACTCTTCATTTCTTGGACTCTTAGCATCAAATACAATGTACTCATCACATATTTTTATAATATTATCTGGTTGTTTTTTATAAGGCCATTTATCTTTTTCAATAAAATCAACACTTTGTTCATTACATATTATCTTAATTAAATTATTTACATTTTCTTCATGATTGAGCCATTGTCGTTTGATTTTTTCTTTTTCCTCATGTTCTTTGATTGTTTCTAATTCTTCTTTTTTTCTTTCTCTTTGCTCAGCGTTAGCTTGAAATTGTTCCCATTTATTCATTAATGAGTCACGTTTAGCATCTTTAGCTAATTCTTCTTGTTTTAATTTATTTAGCTCAGTTAAGAGTTCAACATTTTTCAGTTTTAATGGATTTAGTAATTCATTTTTATTCTTAACAATTTCTATTTCTGTTTCTAATTTTTGATTTATTTTTTTTTCAGTTTGATAATCTGTTTCTAAGTTAATTATCTTTTGATTTAATAATTCTGTCTCATTAGATGTTTGCGAATTTTTTATTATTAAACTTTCAATTATATTAGATAACTCTCCTAGTTTTAGAGTAATTTGGCTCCAGTAAAATAGTCTACTGAAAAAATTAGATTTTGTAATTGATTTTAATTTTTCTTGAATGTCGGAGTATTCCATTATTTGATAATTTTGTGTAATGTAAACCTAAATAAAATTATTTTGATTTTGAAATCCTACGCAGACAATAGTAGCTTTATGTAATTACTATGGTAAAAAGATTCAAAAAAAAGTATAATATAGTTCATCCATTAGATTTACATGGAGTAAAACATGCAAATGTGGTTAAATTAGTAGAGGATTATCTGTTTCAAAATCAAGAAGAATGTCCTTTAAAAATTATTACAGGCAATTCGGACAAAATGAAAAATATTGTAATTAATGTTGTTCAGTCAAACGGATTTAATTATTTAGAAGGAGATTATTATAATAGAGGTTATATTACTGTATTAAATTAATTTTATATCTTTAATATAAACATTGTATATGAAAAAAATTCTATTGATTTGTTGCTTATTTTCTATTTTTTTTATTGGCTGTAATAAAGGTTGCACAGATTCAACTGCTTGTAATTTTGGGGATGAAGATGAAGCATGTAAGTATTCTAACGAGCAAGAGGGGCTACTTACAGGTGCATGGAATTTAGTAGATATTTATGATGAATATGGAGTATGTATATTTTCTAATTCATTAGATTTTGATTGTGAATATGACAATGTTTTAGAATGGGTTAACATAGGATTTAATAATGATAATACTTGTCAACTTTATACAGGGCCAACCAATTTTTCGGATCCGCTTCCTATAGGTCTATGGTCTATAAATATATGTGAAAACAAGTTGAATTTTATTAATCCTACTGAAGGTTACAGTGAATATATTTATCCTGAATTATTGCCTTTTGGATCTCAGGAGATTATTGAATTGTCTTGGAATATTTTCATGTTTGAAGATTCTGATGGCAATATACTTCGTTGGGAAAGGATATAGCTCAAATATGATTTCAATTGATAATTTATCACTTTATTTTGGCGCTCAAAATGTTTTTGAGAATATTTCTTTCATGATTAATAGTAGTGACAAAATTGGCTTGGTAGGTAAAAATGGCTCTGGAAAATCTACATTATTAAGAGTTTTGACTAATAATTTAAGTCCTAATTCAGGAAAGGTTACACATTTGAAAAATACAGTTGTTGGATATTTACAACAAGACATTGATTTTAAAGACCAATATACTTTAATTCATGAGATGACACAGGTTTTTGGTAATATTGAAAACTATAAAAAAGATATTGATAATTTAAATAATGAGATTGCAACTCGAACTGATTATAATAGTCAATCGTATTTAGATCTTATAAATAAATTATCTAGGACAGAAGAGCTTTTAAGAATGGAAGGGGGGCATGATGTTAATCTTCAAATAGATAAAATTTTAAAAGGACTTGGGTTTCAGCATGAGGATTTTGATAGGCATACTTCTGAATTTAGTGGTGGGTGGCGGATGAGAATTGAATTGGCTAAAATACTTTTAAAAAATCCAGATGTATTATTATTAGATGAGCCGACTAATCACTTGGATATAGTGTCAATAATATGGCTTGAGAAATGGTTGCAAAATTATAATGGAGCTATAATTCTAGTATCCCATGATAGACAGTTTTTAGATGCGATTATTAATAGAACAATTGAAATATCGTTTGCAAAAATAAATAGCTATAAAGCCAATTATAGTAAGTATTTGGATTTAAGAAAGGATCGGCAACAAAAACAACAACAAGCCAAAAAGAATCAAGACAAATATATCGAACAAACAAAAATGCTAATTAATAAGTTTAGAGCTAAGAAAAATAAAGCAGCTTTTGCTCAAACTTTAGTGAAGAAATTATCCAAGTTAGATGTCATTGAAGTTGAACAGGATGATGTTTCAAAAATGAATTTTCGATTTCCCCCTGCTCCACATTCTGGAAAGGTCACTTTTAAAATGAAGAGTATTTGTAAAAGCTACGGTAGTAAGGAGATTTTAAAAAACATAAATCTTGAAATTAATAAAGGTGAAAAAATCGCATTTGTAGGTAAAAATGGGGAAGGCAAAACTACCTTAGCAAAAATAATAGTTTCTGAAATTGACTTTGAGGGGAAAACACATTTTGGATATAATGTTCAATATGGTTATTATGCACAAAATCAATCTGATTTTTTAGACGATGATAAAACTATTTTTCAAACTATAGATGAGGCTATAACTTTAGAATCTAATTTAAAAGTAAGAGATGTTTTGGGGTCTTTTCTCTTCACAAAGGATGATGTAGATAAAAAAATTAGAGTACTGTCAGGTGGAGAGAGAGCTCGAGTTTCACTTTGTAAATTATTATTGTCACCAGTGAACTTTTTAATTATGGATGAGCCCACAAATCACTTAGACATTATCTCTAAAGATATTTTAAAAAAAGCCCTTGTGGATTTTGATGGCACTTTAATAATTATCTCCCACGACAGGTCTTTTTTACAGGGTTTGTCAAATAAAATTTATGAGTTTAAAAATAAGGTTATTAAGGAGTACTTAGGAGACATGGATAGTTTTTTACAGGACAACAAATTAGATAGTTTAATTGATTTAAATAAAGATATCAAAACACATAAAAAAAGTGCATCTAAAAAAGATAGTGCACAAAAGATATCTTATCATCAAAGAAAAGAGAAAGATAAAAGTATTAGAAAACTAGAAAAAAAAATTTCAGCTATTGAAAAAACTATCTCCTCCTTAGAAGAAAAGAAAAGAAAATTAGATGTTGAATTATCTAACCCTGAAAAATTCAAAGAATTATCAAAAAACAAAGATTTTTTTCATAATTATGAACTAAGTCAAAAAGCTATAAAGGAAAAAGAAATGGAATGGGGAGACTTAGTCTTAAAGTTGGATAAGCTTAAAAGTTAAAAAAATCATTAGTTTTTATTTTAGAACGCAATTTTTATATCTAATTTTNAGGAAAATAAAAAATTATACTATGAAAAGAATTGCTTTATTTTTATTAGTCATTGGATTTGTATTTTATTCTAATGCACAAAAAAGAAATGGTCTTGGACTGCATTTGGGAAGTATTGCATCAAATACTTACGATATTACTAATGGCTATTTTGGTGATATTGATCCTCAGCCTGGATATCANGTTGGACTGAGATATAATTTCAANTTNGGTCCCNTTGGTGTNTGTTCAGAANTTAATTATAATTCNATTAATTANAAAGAGCCGATTTCTCTNTACGATATAAATTTAAACTACATATCNNTTCCAATTTTATTTAAACTCTANATTGGTGGTTTTAATATTCATGTAGGCGGGCAGGCTTCTTACTTAGTAGGAGGTAATAATGGATTAGGCGACATTACTGATGATGCGTGGTATTATGATATGGATGGTGTAGATACATGGCTGTATAATGACACAGATATTGCTGCTGTTTTTGGACTTGGTCTAGANATGAAGAGATTATATATCACATGGAGATCAACAGCTTCATTAACTCCTATTGGTAATGTAGATGTTTCAGAAACCTTTTTAGGTTTCGATTCTGATGACTTGCTAAGGCTTGTTTCAAGTTCACTTTCAATAGGTTTCCAGTTTTAGAGAAGCCTATTGTTTTATAAATTTACTATATATCTTCATATTATTGAATAGAATTACTCTTCTCGTCTAGTTTTAGCTATGGAAAAAAGATTTAGAAAGTGAAAAAATACATATATTTTAATTATGTGGAATAAACTTGATGCTTTTTGTAATGATGTTTTCTGTAGTGAAGAAAAAAAAATTACTGTAAATAATTATTTTGAAATAACTTATAGTTTTAATCAAAGAATTTCGGAAATTGACCTGCCTGAATTTCCGGAAGTATTTGATTTAATAAAAGGTCCAGAGAAGCATACTGCCTGTGAAGTAACTAATGGTGTTTTTATAAAGGAGACCAGTTTTAAGTGTTTTCTTATTCCTAAATTAGCAGGTGTTTTTGTCATCGAGCCTGCGTGTGTAACTTTTGACTCAACTCCTTATTATTCAGAACCCCTAACTATTAATGTTTTGAAAAATGAATAGCCCAAATGAGACATTAAAAAACACTTCTTAAAATAATATATAATTTAGTAGTAGCCCCGCTAGGAGTCGAACCTAGATCTAAAGTTTAGGAAACTTTTATTCTATCCATTGAACTACGGGGCCTAATTTGTATGCTGAATTATTTTTGCTGTATTATCACCTCTTTTATCAGGGCCAACAGACACTGAGTCTTTTTGAAGCATAATTGCATTCACATTCCCAATGCTTTTTCGTGTTTTGATATTATGTCCTAACTCATTGAGTTTTAAATTTAGGACTTTTGAGTATAATTCTTGCTCCATAAGTATATGGTCAGGCTTCCATTGATGATGAAATCTCGGATAATTTACAGCAGACATTATATCCATTTCAAAATTGATAACATTTAATATTGTTTGAAAAACGGAAGTTATAATTGTAGAACCACCAGGAGATCCAAGAATTAAAAATAAATTGTCTTTTTTTTCAATTATAGTTGGTGTCATTGAACTGAGCATTCTTTTACCGGGTTCAATAGCATTAGCATTTGAACCAATTAAGCCATATGTGTTTGGACTTCCTGGTTTAGAGCTGAAATCATCCATTTCATTGTTTAATAAAAATCCTCTTTTATTTACAAATACCTTAGATCCATAATTTGTATTGAGAGTAGTTGTGACTGATACTGCGTTCCCATATTGATCTAGAATTGAAAAATGTGTTGTTTCTTCACTTTCATTATATTCAAATGAACCTTCAGATATAAATTTTGATGGTTTTGCTTGTAGTAAATTTATATCTATTGCTCTTTGTTTATTATAATTAGGGTTCATTAACTTATTTACTGGAACAAAATAAAAATCTGGATCCCCTAAGTATTTAGCTCTATCAGCATATACTAGTTTTTCAATTTCTGACAATAAGTGTATGTATTCAGCACTGTTATGTTGTATTGTATCTATTTTAAAATTAGCTAGAGTCATTAGAAGTTGCGCAATAGCAATACCACCGCTAGATGGTGGTGGCATACTAATTAATTTATAGTCTCCAAAGTTGTAGGTTATAGGTTCTCGCCAAATAGCTTGATAGTTTTTTAAATCTTCTAGAGTCATTACTCCATTTTCACTAATAGTATTTATGATACTATGAGCAATTTCCCCCTCATAAAAGCCTGACCTTCCTTTTTCTTTTATAATGGATAATGTTTTTGCCAGATCTGCTTGTTTTAAGCTGTCACCTGCAGTCCACAAGTTTTTTTGTAAATAGTTATTATTCGGGTTAAATTTTTCAAAATCATTTTTATAAAAATTAAATCTTTCCGCCTGTTGCTGTGTAATTGGGAATCCATGTAATGCAAGATTGATAGCATAATTAAATAGTGTGTCTATATCAATGGAGCCAAATTTTCGATGAGCTTGAAAAATCCCATCAATAGTCCCAGGAACTCCGATTGATAGTGCGCCATAGGTACTTAGTGAATCAATTATCATTTGATTATCATCTAAATACATGTTTTTCTTGGCTCCTTGTGGGGCTGATTCTCGAAAGTCTAAGCAATAATGATTGCCATTTTCTTCTCTATAAACCATAAAGCCTCCCCCTCCGATATTCCCAGCGCTAGGTAAACATACAGCTAATGCTAGTTGTACTCCAATAGCAGCATCTATTGCATTACCTCCTATTTCTAAAATATTTATTCCAATTTTTGTTGCTTCAGGATGTCCACAAACAACCGCACCTGTATCATTATTATAACATCCAATAAATAATAGAATAGCTGCTAAATTAATAAAGTGCTTCATTATTCAAGTGCTAGCTTATTGAACAATTATAACTTTTTGTTTAGTTAGATTATTACTTATAATTTTCATATTATATAAGCCACTACTAAAATTATTTTTTAATTTAATTTTTTGTTCGCTTTGGTTAATTAATGATGTTACTAATTTACCTTTGCTATCATATAGATATACATTGTATTTATCCCCATATAAATTGCTAATATGTATATTAGTATAATCACTAAATGGGTTTGGGAAAACAACAAAATCTAATTCATTTTCAATTTCATCAATTCCTACAGACAATGTAATATCAATTGAGATTGTTTCAGTAGTTGTACAGCCATTATCATTAGTTTGAGCTAAAAATAATTCCGCCTGTCCTTCTAGGTTCCAAATTATTTGTACATCACTTCCATTGTCACTACTAACTATGTCACCCATTTCTTCTGGCTCAATACTCCATTGATATGTATTAGAATTATTCTGTGTATAATAGGTTTGCGTGTTGCCAGTAAGAACATCAGTAAGTCCATTAATATTAAAAACAGGGTTATCATATACAGTTATTTCGATAGTTGGTGAACTTACCTCGCAACCCACAGAACTGATGCCCGTCACAGAATAGATACCAGTTGTATTAACATTTAGTGAACTAGTATTATTGCCAAAAATAACTCCATTAATTGCTTCTGTCCATATGTAGTTTGTAAATGATCCAGAAGAATTGATTGTTGTTATTTCACCTTCACATATTTCAGTATTTAATGAGCTTAAATTAATATTCTGCGGGTTAGGTTCATCAATAGTAAAAATATCTGTTAACTCACATCCATTATCATCAGATATAGAGATGATAAATTCACCAGATGATAAAGAATTTGGATTAACTGTAGAGCCATTTAATGAAGTAAATGAATAAGTAAACGGAGGTGTTCCACCACTTATTAATACATCAACATTTCCATCGTTCCCATTATAACAAGACACATCATTAATAATTAATTCTTCGATTTCAAGCACATTTGGTTCACCTAGTACAAAGGTTGTCTGATTCAAGCAACCTTCAGCATCAGTGACTTGCACAGCATATGCTCCGGCAGATAAATTATAGGCATCTTGATCTATAGAAATAATATTTCCTTGAGGGTTAAGCCAAGAAAATACATAGGGAGGTGTTCCGCCACTAATAGTACTTGTTAATGCTCCATCATCTCCACCATCACAAGAAATAAAATTTAAATAATTAATTTGTATTTCAAATGCATTTTCTTCCTCAACATCAACAGATTCGAGAGTTTCACAGCCATTAACATCAGAAATATAGACGTCATATGAGCCACCACTTGCACCTGAAACAATAAATAAACCATCAACAGATTCACTGGTATATTCATCTCCATTAAAATCTTCTATGTAGATAGAATATGGCCCATTACCGCCAGTAGTATAAATGGTAAATGAACCATCTGATGCACCTGGGCAAGTAACATTCAGAATGTTTTCATCAACAAAGGTTGATAGTTCTAAATAATAGCATTCGGCTGAATCTGTAGCTTCTGGATCAAAATTACAAGCTAGACCATCCTGGCAACCTTCTATTTCTAATTCATCACAAACCCCATCTGTGTCAGTATCTACTATACAGCCATCACAATTATAAAATTCTTCTGGGTAAATACATATACCTGAATCAGTGGCTGACGCATCATAATTACATGCATCAGGTTCTTGGCAACCTTCTATTTCTAATATATTACAAACACCGTCATTGTCTATGTCTCCGTTTCCATTTTCGTCTAAATCTATTATGAAGTTATTATTAATATCAGTATCAGTACATTCACCATCACATGTTAGATAGAATTCTGAGGGATATTCACAGCAATCTTGAATACCGTCCTCGTCAATATCTTCACATGGCTCAGTAGCAGATGCATCATATGTGCATGCAGCATAACCAGGTGAAACAGACCAAACTTGCTGTCCGTCATCGGTACAGCCAATGACTTCTAATTCATCACACACTCCATCAAAATCAGTGTCATTAATACACCCGTTACAATCAAATATAGGAGGATTATTGTTATCTATCGCCTGGTCATTTAATAACCCACAATCATCAAATCCATCTCCATCATAATCACCCATTCCAATACAATAATAACATGAAAAATCCTCTTCAGTAGCATCTGAATTATAATTACAAGCAGTATTATCAGTACATCCGTTAACTTCATCTGAATCACAAATACCATCGCCGTCTGTATCCGGATTGTCTTGGTTAAATGAGACGCTTGCAGTAAATAGGTACTCACAATTATATGAGTCAGTTATATTGATTATATAGCTGCCGACACATGCATTGACTAGATTTCCACCTGTAGTATTTGAAAAATTACCCGAATTATATTCAACTATATAAGGGGGTTGTCCATTATCAATAGTTAATTGAATTGCACCATCACAAGCTGCCTCGCAACTTGCATCTACAATAACTACGCTCGCAGTTATTTCACTATAAAAACATGATCCATCATCATCGGTGCATCCCAAGTCAGGATCATAATTACAAGCATTTGGATCAGTACATCCAGGAATTTCATCATCATTGCAAATACCGTCATTATCAATATCGTTATCAATAATTTGTCCTACTTCACATGTTTCACAAATCCCATCTACATAAAGGCATGAATCATTTTCATCTGTTGCTAATGAGTTGTAATTACAAGCATTGGAATCAGTACATCCAGGAATTTCATTATCATTGCAGACTCCATCATTATCAATATCATTATCTATAATTTGTCCCAGTTCACATGTTTCACATAGCCCATCAATATATATGCAAGAGCCATCATCATCAGTCGCTAATGTATCAAAATTACAAGCTGAGATATCGTCACATCCGGGAATTTCATCATCATTACAGACTCCATCATCATCAATATCATTGTCTACAATTAATCCTTCTTCACATGTTTCACAGGTCTCATTTGCATAAATACAGGATTCATCTTCGTCAGTTGCTAAGGCATTATAATTACATGCATTTGTTTCGGTACATCCAGCGATTTCATCATCATCACAAACCCCATCATTATCTGTGTCATTATCTACAATTATTCCTTCTTCACATGTTTCGCAGGTCTCATCTACATAAATACAGGATTCATCTTCGTCAGTTGCTAAGGTATTATAATTACATGCATTTGTTTCGGTACATCCAGCGATTTCATCATCATCACAAACCCCATCATTATCTGTGTCATTATCTACAATTATT
>NHIO02000031.1 GCA_002171975.2 Flavobacteriales bacterium TMED191 | reverse complement strand
ACATGGATTAGAATCTGTAACCGATAATGATTATGACGAAAACGGAAATTGGAGACACGAATAATTTATAGACAAAAAATTAGGACTCGCAAGAGTCCTTTTTTGTTAGTTTTTGAACCGCTTCTTCTAATAGTAAGGTAGCGAGTCCTGTAGGTTTCATATCCTTAAATTTAGAGAACTCGATATTTGTCTCACTTCCACAAGTGGGACAGATATTGGTTGATGACTTTTTTGTCAATGTTTCCAGCTGCTCATAACATTCATCAGAAATACGAATGTTAAATTGACGTTTTTGCATGGTGCGAGTCCTCCGAGTCTTTAATAAGGGTTGTTGTTGTTGAAAAGAAAATCATCTGATTTTGCCCCCTCCTGAAATCCTAAAATTTTTAATTTTTCTAGGATGCCATTGAGAGTACTCAGATTAATAAATCTAAGTTTTTCTTCGGGTCTTGCTTCCATTTCAGTATGTTGAACATGACGTAGCAAGTCTTCCAGCTGAGAATGTTCCAACCTGGATAACCCAAGTTGGAAAATTTCTAGTGTTTGCGAGTCTTTTTGGTTCATTGGTCATCCTCCTTTATGTTTTTTAAAATTAGTTTGATTTCTCCTTTAACACCTTTTTTCTTAGCTTCTTGCTGTTCTTCTCGCATTTTTTTATAAAATTCGATTTCTTCGGGTGTTAAACCTTTGTACCAATCAATCATTTTTTTAATCCTTTTTGTAAGTGAATAAGTTTGCTCATTAATAAATGAAGATCAGCAATGTCTAGCTTTACAGCTTCCCAATCTCCACACATAACTTCATCATGTTCATCTCTCGCAAGATTATATAACTGATCAAGTTCTTGGTTTGTTAGTTGTGGTTTTGGCATTTACTTACCCTCCTTTCATATGAACTAACATTACAGATCTAAAATAACTATTTTCCGAGAATGGATATAAGTTAGGATCTGCATCTACTTTTGCTTTTGCGTTAACTTGACAAGCATGATAACCATCGGCAGTAATCTCAAATTCAACAGATTTGCCATCAATATCTATACATTGATATTTATAAGTCATTGAAGTTTTATCTCTTAATCTCCTTTCGTAAGCATGAGATACAGAAACTTGACGAATATCCCAACCCCAAAATTCATATTGTGGGCTACCATCATGTGCAAAACTTACATACCAAGTAACTCTTGATTCTACTCCTGTGTAATCAGGATCATCCCAATCTGAATAAGTAGCAGAAATCCAAGCATGACCAACTTCACAATCTTCCATTCCAATTGCGTACCAATCTTTCCAATATTTATTATCTTCAATTTGAAAAGAATACCAAGTTCTTCTTTGTGTATCAGAATCAATTACATAAATTACACTAGGACGCTTAGTCTTATGGTGCTTTAAAGGCATTGTTTTAATCTCAGGTTCTTGCATCCAGGTTTCTGGAACAGGTAATAAACCAAAGTGGTTAAACCTTTGTCTTTTTAGTTCATCAAATCTTTTTGATTTGGTAATAGTGTTTGTGGTTTTCATAATAGTAATGAATGTACCCCTTTATTATACATCATTCCTAGCAATTTACTATCTTTTATTCTGGATCTTTCCATTCTTTAACAGCAATTGCCCAATCGGGTGCAACACTACCGCTACCTAATTCTGTTTGTAATTTATGGCTATTTACTTTTACTACTAATCCATCTGTAGGATATCTAGAAAAAATTAAACTATCTAACCAATCATCATGTAAGATTTTTACCTTTTGTATAACAGAAGTTCTTATACGAACATGACCACAAACATGAAATCCTAAACATAATAATTCTTGTAAAGTATCAACTTCATATCCATTATCTCTACCCATAACTTCAAAAGCACAGAATGCGAGTCCTTTTCCATCGGGTGCTTTTTTTCTCATGTGTCCAGCTGCAAGTCTTTGACTATTGAGATGACCTGTTAATCCATATAGTTCTCCTCTTATCTCTACATTTTGTTCTATAAGATTTATTTGTTGTGGAACATTACTTACCTTTCTCATTGCATAAGTAATATCTTTTCCTTTTCTATTCCAAGCCTTAACAAGTCTTCCATATTTATATCTAAGAGCTACAGCACAACCATCTATCTTTGGTTCTACAACTACTTCTGTATTAAGTGGCAAGTCTTTATACCAATTTTCAAAAGGTTGATTACCTAAAGAAAGAAGATGAACACCTCCTCCAGGAGAAAGTAGTATTGGATTTTTTGGATCTATATCTACTAATTCTGCTTTTAATTTATCAAACTCTAAATCAGATACTAAAGGATTACCAGCTCTATAAGCTTCATCTAATAATTGTATTTTATTTGCTAACTTTTGAACGTCAATCACGAACATTAAATATTTGCTACTAATATCCTAGCATTAATTTACATAGATTTGCCAACTTTGTTTATATTCTTTTTTAAAAATCTTGGCAATTCTCTTTTTGCTATTGCTGAGATTTGCACTCCAAAAGATTGTTTTGGTTTTATAGATGGTTTAGAAGTATAGAAAAATAGTGGTCTAACAAACTCTTTGTTTTTATCAAGAACCATTCTATAGATACCAGGTTTTTTATTATTACCCCAAGGTTCAGTCTTTGCAAAAACTCTTCCATTATGTATCGTTTTTGCTCTTGACTTTCTAAGTTTTTTATTACCTTTTTGAGTTTTTGTAATTCCTAAACCTTTAATTGTGTTTCTATAAATTGTAGGTTTTACATTACCACTAGCATTTTTTTCTATATCAATTGTATTTTTTACATTAGCTACAGGATATTGATCCTTTCTCATATAATTTCTTTTTAAAAGATATTGAATAAATCTAGTTGGATATGGATTAGTAGAACCACCCCCGATTACTGGATATAAATATTTTGAAGGAGCATTACCTTTTGCTTCTTTATTGTATAAATAAAATTCTACTTTATTTTTTTGAGGTTTATATAAAACACTATCTTTTGTAAAATCTACAGGTTTTTTAAATTTATTTTTTCCATATTGAAAATTATAAGGTAAACCTTTTTTTGAAGGATCTTTTGTAGAACCACCACGAGCAATAAAATAACCTAATTCACTTGTGGTCAGGTAAGTTGCTCTTCTTAAAGATTTAGGATCATATTTATCAAAATTCTTTATAAACTTTTTTACATTAAATGTTACTTTGCTTGCCATATTTTTTATGAGTTAAAGTAATCAATAATATTATAGCAAGTCTTGGTTGGATGAGACTGTGTCCTACCTTCAGCTGGTGTCCAACCATTTTATATATATTCCCTTTTTATTTTGGTAAGTATAAGATACCCCCTTTTTAAGCCCTATCTTGTATACTATTCTATAAATAATATAGTTTATATATTATTAGTTAGACGTTAGACAAAGCTAGTGGTGGACAAGGTGTCCAACCTGTGTCCAACCTCCAGGTGTCCAACCTCTAAACTTTTGATACAGATAATGTGTCCAAGTCTCGAATGTAGACCCATTTGCGACTCATTCTATCTCCTCTACGTTTTTTAACGAGTCCCAAGTCTCTTAAGATAGATGCAATTTGCATTTGATCTCCTCTGGTTTGTCGTTCAATTGGTTTTTCAATTGCTTCTGTAAGTACAGTCTCTGTTGTTAACTCACGACCTCTATTCTTTGGTTCATTTATATAACTTTCAACAACAGATTTCCAAGGACTATCTATTAAATATTTGACGTTTTCGTTATTAACAATTGCTTCAGATATAGTATCTAAATTATAAGGTTCTTCATTTAAATATGAGGAGACTGCGGAAGCCCAAATGGAATCTTTTTCTTTCAATAATCTGTCACAATCAATATGATTTTCATTATCTAAAGAGGTGGGTATGATCCAAAAGCGCCGATTCCCAGAATCATCCAAAAGCAATCCTTCAGTTTTGTTACTGGTTCCGACTACAATCCCTCTTCTTTTAAAAACTTCTGTTGATTTACCATAAGGAACTCTAAACATATCTGTTGCTTGAGATAAGAATGCTTTTACTTCCCCTGCTTGTTTTCTTGTTGTCAAAAAATCTAGTTCGGAAAATTCCATTATCCAACTGCGATGAAGTACCATCAACGAGTCTTTGTTAGAAATATCTTTTAGTGCATCAGAGAAGAAAGCACCTCCGAGAGTTGACCAAAAAGTAGATTTCCTTGCTCCTTGTTTACCTACAATTACACAACAATTATCAAATTTACAGCCTGGTTTAAATACACGAGCGACTGCTGCAATTAAAGTACATTTCAACATTTTATCGTAAATCGTAGGAGCGATATCTTTATCTTCGGGTCTTAAATATGCAGTAGCTAAAGAATCAATATATGTATGTTGACAATTATTTTTTACATCGGTGAGATATTTTTTTACAGGATCATATTCATTTTCTCTTGCTGCTTGAATAACACAATCATAAGCAAGATCTTTAGAAACTTTAATGCCCTTATCAGCAAGTTTTAAATAATATCTTTCTAAAGAATTTTCCCCCTCACAAATTTTCCCAGCTTCTTCTATCTGTTGAGTAAAAATATTATATCGAAAAGGTTCTTTTCCTTTATTTTTCTTTCTAAGTTCATCCATCAGTTGATGAGCTTCCATTTTTTGTAATGGTTGTTTTTCTATCACTACAATTTCATCAGAATTATCTATACTTTTTATCTCTATAAGTTTTGGTGGATTATATCCAGATTCTCGTGCGAGATACCAAAAAGTACCTGCTTCAATTTGCGATCCTCCCGATCTTGCAATTTGATCTATCCCACTCCATTCTGGAGAATGTTGTTGCATAAGAGATATTGCATCATTCTCAGATTTATTTGCATCATGGCAAGCTTTAACAAGTCCCCATAGTAAGTTTCTATAAAAATCATAAGTACCACTACCTGGAACACGAGGAGCAATAAATTTTAAAGCTTTTTGTATCTCTTCAAAAGAACCTTTTCTATATTCTTTAAATTGCTTACTTTTTTTAATTGTTTCTGCTTGAGTTTTATTAGGTAAACAATCTTCAATATCTTTAATTGTATATTTCTTATCGCATGAATTAATAATTGTGGTCATCTCTCTTTGCGTCCCATCATGTCCCATATGATAAGTACCTGGAAGACGCATAACTCTTGAAGGATTTTTCAAAGCCCTGTCAGCATCAGCGTAATCAAGTAATCTTTCTTGAATAGGTTTCCAAGTCTTCGGGTCTATGGTCTTTTTTAAAATCCAATAATTATGAATAGATTTACCACCTGTGTCTATTTGTAAGGGTTCGGGAAGTCCCAAGTCCTTCCATGCATTGATTTGGTCTGATTTCGGTCTATCGTCCCATTCGCAGAAGAAAGCACGGCAACCTGTTATTTCACTATCTGTATCACCACCATCATTAACTACAACATAAACACCTCTACCTTCAGATTGGCATTTAGTGATCCATTCAATATTGGCATTAGATTTCTTACCATGATCAGTATTTTTTAAAGGATGACCTTTTGGATAAAAAGAACGTAGTCTTACTGTATTTTTATCTTTGCCAAGAATTTTTAGAAAAGTTCGCCATTGATTGCGGTCTAACTTAAGATCGGACATTTAATTTTGTGGTGGTATTAATTTTGTTTGAGGGAAAGGATGTTAAATACATCTTTAATACTTCTAGCAACTCCTGTAATCCCCCCAGATTTACTAATGAAGTCAAGCCAATTTTTTTGTTGTGGTGTAAGTCTACCTTTTTCTGTTTTAATTTCAATTGAAACAAACTGTGCAATTTCTTGACCGATCATATCTTGTGTAATTTTAATTTTCTTAAAACCGATAAGATCAGAAGAACCTTTAGCTAACCCGAACTGAACATATCTACCTGTTCTGGGGTCGGGAAGTTGACCCACTTGATTACGAAAAAGGCGAAGAGTTGGAATCTTGCCAATTGCAAGTCGAATTTCTTGCTGAAGTAGAGTTTCATTGTTGCTCACGCTCCAATTGTATAACCCTTTGCAAGGGTATGGCTGCAACTTGAGGCACTATTGAATTTCCGAGTTGTTTGAGCCTCTGGATACGTTGACTTGCGTCCAATTTAGTGGATAACCCATCATCTCCTCTACGAATCGTGGGTTGAGATAAGTATTGTCTCCAATTTGGGTTAAGACATCTGATATTCTGTGTTTTCCATGTCGTTCTATGAATCCTTGCCCCGACCTCCCCTTGTAATCTGTCGCATTCGGAGTTGGAAGAAGAGGATATTTCTTTGTTGGAATTCCTACTTGTTTGCAAATCCCCTCTTTGAGATTGTCCCCATAACCTAGATTCGTCCTTCCAGGTTCGCTTGCTCTTGGAGTTGGTAACATCTCCCGATCTATTATTTCTGTCGCTAGTCCCTTGCTGTGTCTCTTTTCTTTGTTTGGACTCTTGTCGTAATACATCGAGTCGTTGCATACTGTTGGAGTTGGAAGGATATCCCACGAGCCACCATCTATCTCTTTGGTGGCAAGCTCCAACAAAGCTGCTTGGGATACAACACCATTCCGCATCGTACCCTGCCTTGTAAAGTTCTCCGAGTACAATGTCCATTCCGTTAGCAAGGATAGCTGATACGTTTTCCAAGATGATGTATTTTGGTCGTACCATGCGTATGGTTCTGATGAGTTGGAAGAAGAGACCAGACCTTGAAGTTTCCGTGATGCCTTTTTGTTGCCCTGCTCTACTGATATCTTGGCATGGGAAACCAGCTGAAATAACTGAGGCTGAGTATGGTTCGGCTTTAAAGGTTGAGATGTCATCGTGAATAGGAATGTTAGGAAAGTTTTTGTTTAATACTTTTTGGCAGTATGGGTCAATTTCTATGAACTGTACTGTTTCAAATCCACCTACAAGTTTTTCCGCAGCGTAACTAAAACCGCCAATCCCTGCAAATGTATCGAGGAGTTTAAGTTTTTTTGTCATGTTATAAAACCTGTAGGATCTTTTTGTAGTTTTCTTTTAGCAACATAATTAACAATAAAAGATCTATCCCAAGGGTATTTAACCATTTCCATAAAAAGTTGTTTATATGATTCTTTATTTTTCCATTTTTCTATGCCATTAAATTTTGTACTGTCAAAAATATCTTCAGCTATTTTATGATGCATATTTAAATTGATAGTTTTAAAAGTTTCAGTATTATTAATAAATTCTTGAAAAGAATGTTCATTGGATAAAAATATTTTTGCAACTGCTTCTTTCTGATTCATTGTACATTGTGATTTTGCATGATTATAAATAAGACGTTCTTTTGTCCCTCTGCTTTGATAAACCTTATAAGCCCAACCTTTTTTATAACCTAAGATCACCCCAACCTGTTCTAATTCTTGCAAAGTTCTTGCAGATCTAATAAGTTGTTCTTTCTGTTTGTGTTCCGTATTTTGTATCTGTTTTCTTCTTAGTTCTTCTAACTCTCCTTCTTGATGTTTAATAAACCTTTCTCTGTTTTGTGCTTCATAACCACATACTGGGCAAACAGGTTGTGGTTTATAAGTAGCAAAACATTTTTTACAAGTTTCTACATTAAGTGCAATTTGTCCTTTTTTCTTTTTTTTCTTTTTTGAATGCAAAGACCAAAATTTTTGATCATCAACAAAACCATGAGTTCTNGTGCTGTTTACATGATCTAAAATTATTGCTGTTTTATNNGGTTTTGGTCTAAGAACTCTTCCTACTTGTTGTAAATATAACCCTTCAGATTTTGTTGGTCTAAGGAGAATTGCTGCTGATACCTCTGGAACATCTGTACCTTCNGATATGACATCAACAGAAGTAAGAACTTGCACCTTTCCATTTTCAAGTCCTTTAATTNCCTTATCACGATCATCGGTTTTCATCTCGCCATGAACTATAGCAGCTTTATAACCTGCATCTTTAAATTGATTACAAACTTCAGTTGCGTGTTTTATTGATATACAAAAAGCAATAGCAGGTAAACCATCAGCGTGTTTTTTATAATGTTTAACAGCATCACCAATAATATCTGCGGTTGTAATTTCTTTTTCTAAATCTTTCTTTTGATAATCACCACCTAAAGTTTTTACTCGATCTAAATCAATTTTTAATGGAGGAGCAAAAACTCGATANGGAGCTAAATAGNTATCTTTAATTAATTCTGCAACTCCNGGGCCAAGAACTAAATCATCAAAAAAATCTGCAAGTCCTCTACCATCAAGTCTTATTGGAGTTGCGGTACAACCAATTTTGTATGCTTGGCAAGTATCATCATAATAATCAAGAATCTTTTGCCAGCTACCAGCTGCTGCATGATGAGCTTCATCAATAATTATATAGTTGGGAAAAAAATCATTTTTATCAAGTCTTCTAACTAAGGTTTGAACTGATGCAATTTGAATATTATTTTTCTTAGGTTTATATTTTGCAGCAATAATTCCATGCTTAACACCTATAGCTTTTAATTTTTTAGAAGCTTGATCAATAAGTTCTCTTCTATGAACAAGAATCAATACATTAGCTCCACTATTAGATATTGCTTTAGAGATTGCTGCAAAGACAACAGTCTTCCCAGCTCCTGTTGGCATCACTAAAAGAGGAGCTTTTCTACCTTTACTAATNGAATTCCTTAAATTATTTATTGCGTTGATTTGATAACTTCTTAGTTCCATAGGGTTGCATAAGATGTCTATAGGATATATGATACGACAAGAAACGACAAGCCCTTTATTTAGAAATCAAAAAAATGGAAGAAGATAAATGGAAAAGCTCCTTCAAAGCCTCACAATATCTTGATATACCAGAAGCTTTACTTTGGAGTTTGAAAGCTTCTAAAAGATTAGAAGCTGGAATACATTGGTTGTATGTGACAGGTAAACCAAAAAGTAATGTCAGATGGAATGTTTCTTCTATCAGACTATGGCAAGCACANGAGACTGCTNAAAATGATATATAAACCCCTTGAAATGAGCAATGCAGAATATCATTCAAAGAAAGACTACGAGTCTTCTAGTAGTATTCGTGATGCATTANTAAATCCTAAAAAATATATATTTCGTAAAACACATGAAACTGTTCCAACAAAAGCAATGGAAGAAGGAACTGCTGTTCATACTTATTTTTTAGAAAAAGATTTATTTAAGAAAAATTATATATTCAAACCAAAAGCATTTAAAGGAACAACTAANGAAGGCAAAGCATGGATGCAAGAACATGGACATTTAAATGTATTAAATGCGGAATGGGAAGAAAATCTTATACAGATGAATCACAATTTTCTTAATAGCCCTGCAAAATTTATTTACGATAAGCAAGGATTAGCAGAATTAAGTTGGTTTTGGAAAGATTTATATAACATAAAGGGTAAATGTAGACCCGATTGGNTATCAAGTGATGGATATACAGTTGTTGATCTTAAAACTACACAAGATGCAAGTCCTAAAGGTTTTCAAAAATCTATTAGTGGATTTGGTTATCACATTCAAGCAGCTTGGTATTTNAGAGGATTAAGAAACCTAGGTGTAGATGCAAAAGAATTTATTTTTATTGCCATAGAAAAAACAGCACCATTTTGTATTGGAGTATATAAAGCAGATGAAGACATGATTAATGCAGGTATGAGCNAAGTAGAAAAATCACTTGAATTATTAAGAATATGCCAAGAAACAAAATTGTATCCAGATTATACTCCGACTATTCAAGATATTAGTCTTCCTCCTTGGATGACTAATAAAAAGGTCACCCCACAAAATTATCAAGANATNGAACTTTACTAATGAAAATTGAATTTGATTTTAAACAAAGAGAGTGGATACAACTNAANTCGTATCTATTTCCATACCTTCATAAATCTGAACTTGTTCAAGAATTTTTTGAAAAGGTAAANAAAAAAACAAAACTNNGANNTGTAAAATGACAGACATCACAAATACAAATATAGATAACGAATCTTCTATCTATCAAAACCAAAACTCTTTTGAGTTTGCACAAAGACAAGCAAAAAGCTTATGTCAATCACAATTAGTGCCAGCACAATATCAAGGACAAAATGGGTTGCCTAATTGTTTAGTTGCATTAGAAATGAGCAAAAGAATGAATCTTAGTCCATTAGTTGTAATGCAAAATTTAAATGTTATTCATGGCCGTCCAACTTGGTCAGCACAATTTATAACATCTAACATAATGGGTTGTGGTAGATTTAAAAATTTTGATTACATTGTCCAGGGTAAAGATGAATCTTTAGTTGTTCAATGCCAAGCAACAAGAGTTGAAGATAATAAATTAATAAAAGGAACAGCAGTTTCTATGCGTATGGCAAGACAGGAAGGATGGACAAAAAATTCAAAATATTCTTCGATGCCAGAGCTAATGCTAAAAAACCGAGCTGCGACTTTCTTTGGAAGACAATATATCCCTGATCTACTATTAGGTGTGCAAACTAGTGAAGAAGTGATAGATATAGTAACAGAACCAATAAATGTTTCCGAGTCTTCGGTTGCAGAAGTACCAAAAAAGGAGGATGAAAATGACCTTGGATTTTAAAGATGATGAATTTATCACTACGGCTGAACTTGCCGAACGATGGCGAGTTCATCCCGATTCTGTTATTAGATGGCGAATGAAAGGTAAACCACCAGCTTTCTATTCTATTAACGGAAA
>NHIO02000030.1 GCA_002171975.2 Flavobacteriales bacterium TMED191 | reverse complement strand
GTGGGTTAATCACATTCTCGCTTCATTAACCCGAACAGCCAGCCTACGTCTAAGTTGTTTACCCCTCATGGGAATGTGCGGTTGTAGGCAAACGCACTTATTTCCTCACATCTGTCTTGGCACTGAAGAACCTACTTGCCCACACGAGACAAAGCGTGCGTTGACAGGGCAAGCAAGTTATTGTTAGTCCTCCTTCAAGAGCCCTGCCGCTCGAAGTCTCACTCAACAATAACAACTCTTTCGTTAGTAGCAAAGTAGTTTGCCTTTGCATACTCAGGCGTAGTCATCCACATGCGCTGGCATTTGCTTGGCCGTGGTTTTGGTGCACACATATCAGTCAAGACAATGTGACCATCGAATCCGCCTTTGTTAACATAATCTGTAGGAGCGTTGAAGTCGGTACCACCCATCATCACACGCTCTGGCTTCTGGTTCTTGTTCTTCTTCCAAATGTACACAAGGTCTTCATCAACCTGTGTGTCAAAAGGGATCACGACAAACTCTGCAATAGCTGACAGCTTGTTCAACTCCGCAAAGAAAAGAGAAAGCATCTCGTCACTCACAGAACCTGACTGGTCAATCGAGATTGCAAGTTTGGCAACCCGGTTTGCCTTGCGACCTGGGTGGATGTAAGCATAACGGCGGTTGATTCGCTTGATAGAGCTAGACCTGTCTGCTCGTTGCGAAGACTTGACAAAGAATCGAAGAACCTTGCGCCAGTCTACCTTGGTTTCCAACATCTTCATCACATCCTTACGAACTGAACTAGACACTGAGCCCCAACCATTTGACTTGCTTGCTTCTTCTGCTGCTTTGCGTACAGTTTCTTTGAGACGCTCCTTGGCCATTTCCTTAACCTCGTTAGAGCACTGGCCCCAGCCTGAGTGGTCGTCAAGCGAATCAGGCATGCCATCACCGTTGCCGGAGTTGTTGCCTTGCTCTCCACCTTGACCGCCTTCACCATCCTGGTCTGCCCCGTCACCCTTTTGACCTTGGTCTTCCTCCTCGAAATCTGGCATGTTGGCAAGATACCACTCTGCTGACTCACCTTTGGGCAAGCCTTCAAACTTACCCTCGCCAGGAATGAGCCCGCCTTCTGGTAGGTGTTGCAAGTGGGAGTTGATTGCAAGGTCAGTTGCAATGTTCCAAAGTTTCATGTTACGGCGACCTTCTGAAGTTTCCATGTTTACATTCTCAGGCATACGACCAGTCACATGCTCGAATAGAATGTGATAGAACTCGTGCTTGAGAATGTCAGTACGATTGAGGTCTGTTAAGTCCTCAAAGAATTTGGGGTTGTACAGCATCTCGAACTGGGCTGTCTCAGGGTTAACCATGACACCGGCTGTGGGGATAGCGTTAGATGCACGCTTGTCGATACGACGAGAGATAGCTGCAAAGAACGGCTCGTCAAGTAGAAGACGAGCAGTGTGGGTATTCAAATCAAATTCTTTGTCGGACATAACAGCCTCCGTGATTGTTTATATATTATAATAACACAAAACTAACTTAATTGTCAAGAACTATTTGTCCTATCCATTAATCATCTTGACGAAGTGCTTACTGACAGACTCACCATCGACATCAGTCTTGTGCAGCTTGACAGTGTTGTTGACTTCGCCCTTGCCCATTACAGTCCAGAGTTTCATTGCAACTTCAGAGGGAAGCATGATGAAATAGCGGGCCAAGTTGTCAACCTGATCTTGTGGTAACTCATCCTTGAATGTCTCTTCGGCCTCGAACTTGTCGATGATAGCAGTGTGATCATTGATACCGAAGTCAGCTAGCTTGGAGAAGTCACCCTTGACAAGAATGTCATCAGTCGAGACTTGGCGGTCGTAGTTCTGGATAAAGTCGTTGAAAGCTACAGCAGCCTCAAAGCCAACAAACGCAGAAGTCAGATTGAAAAGTGCAGGACTGGCATCCTCCAGCAGACCAGCCTGTGCCAGACACTGGTCGAGACGTTCCCAAGACCGACGAGAAGGATAAACCTTGTTCGGCTCGAAGTCGTCTGTGTGCTCAAGGTGGGCACGATTCTGATTGATGAAATTGAAAATCTCCTGAGAGATTTCAGAATCATTAGCCCATGCCAACCAGTCCTCCACAGATGGCTCGATGTCAAATACAGTCCAGCGATCCAATTCAGCCGGGTCCATCTCACCAACTTGATACTGTGCTCCATGTTCTCCACCGTTGACTGCGGCGAAGATGAGCGTATCATCGTGGAGTTTGTGTCCGTTCAGCTTACGTGAATCAGTAAGCTCGAAGATGCCTTGGCGGACTTCCAAGGTGGCTCGGTCAACTTCGTCGAGAAACAACACAACAGGACGATCACATGCAGCCTTGAACCAATCAGGTGGATTGAACCGGGTCGAGCCTGCATCGATAGTAGGTAGACCAACCAAGTCACCTTCCGTCATCTGTGATGCACGACGCTCGACAACTTCCATGTCTTGTTGTGCAGCGTACTGGTACACAACAGTGGACTTGCCAATGCCGTGACGACCTCGCAGTAAGACTGGCTTACGTACAGCGGTTACGTGGTTTACGATTTGGGAAAATGTAGCAAAGTCAACGGCCATGATGATCTCCTTGTGTTGTTGGCGTTATTTCTTTCTCTATCTTTAACTAGTATCTCATAAAGGGTAGGTTTTGTCAATATAAAAATTAACTTTTTATCCACGTCTTCCCAGCTCTATAAGGGCAATTCTGTTTATATCTTTGCATGGATAAGCGCAAGAAAGTTTCACAATAGTTTCAGTCGAAGAGTTGGGATGTTGTGCCAGTGCCCTAGCCATGCTCGTGGTGTAATAGTCATAACCATAGCCCCTTGTTTTCTCATTTTTGACGCGATCATAAAGACTATCAAGGATAGATGTTGGAGTCCCTGAAGGTCCAGGTAAAGCACCGTAGCCCGCACCATAACCATAGCCGCCAAGGAAGGCCCGAAAGACACGATAGCCACCGTTCCTCACAAATGCCTTCTCTGCATAGTTGTCGTAAAGCTCGTGATACTTTTCCGGTTGGTCCTTGTAATGACCCATAGAAACCAAGTCGAACTTGTTTACGTAGCCAGGCTTGCTCCACAAGATGTCTCGGGAAGTCGAGCACAGGCCAGGGTTCTCAATAAGATACATGTGTGCTCGCTTGTAAGGGTTTAGTGCAATCTTGTCCTGAGTTTCATAGTCGAGGAATCTATTCTTGGCAAGGCCGATTAGCTCGGCGTTGGTCATTTGAAATACGTTATCTGCGAGTGGATTCATTAGTCGCTCCTTCATTGTTGTGTATATATTATGACAGGTTTTGAGGGGAAAGTCAAGAAGATTTTGATAATAATTTCAACCATTTAGTTCGGACCCAACGATAGTCATTGTCGTTGTCCGAGTTCAAAAGCAGAACCTTGCAATGGTATTCATCCGGATGGAATACCCTTTCTGTGTTGTAGTTTGGATTGATAGTCTTGCGGTCAAGCACAAGTGCCTGATACTTATCATACTCTACAAGGTCGCCTATATCTATCTTCTGTCTCATGTTATTATAATACCGTGAAATACTCGGTTCTGTCAATGAAAAGTCTGCCATCATTAAGTAGAACCAAGGCATCGAAGTCGTCATGATAAAGTTTGGTAACGATTCCGGTCATTCCATCAACCCCATCCATAATTTCACAGACACCAGCGTGAAATTTCACTATGTCACCGACTTTCGGTGTTCTCTTTGATTTTTCTTCTACGATTGATGCCTTGTGCATAACTTATTCCTACGTGTTCTTTTCTGATTGCTTCGTATAATTTCTGCTTGCTGACCTTGTGATCTCTTGTGATATAGTGATCCCCTTCCGAGTCATTCTTACTCCTAGCGCAGACTGCATAGTAAGCGTATTTTGGCGTTAATTTATAGATAAGGCCAATTATGTTTTGGCCATCGAGTTTATTATAAACCATATCACCTATTCTTATATTGTATACTTCAGTCATTGTCTTCGATCTTTATCAGCATTTCAATGGGAAATGTTTTCATTTGTGTGGTTCCACTAGGGGTGGTCTGTAAAATTTCGTACCAATACTGGTTGGGTGCCGACAACTCTTTTGTCACTATTCCATGACTTCTGAGGCTTTTTGGTGTACACTCCTCGTAACCATGGCGACAGACCCACACCAAGTCACCCTCTGTCAGATATTTAGTCATGGTAGTCCTCGTCATAAGGCCAACATCCATACATATCTATTGTTTCTTGTTTCCAATCTTTAGTTAAATTATAACCATTTGTGAATGGTTTGTCAAGTATTGATTTTTTTTTCGGCTTGGGCTTCGGCTTATTTGCTGCGTCATGCTTCTCAGCTAGGCCCTGAATGTGTGCGGGTAAATAGCTTGAGTCTCCGCCTTGAAAGACTCTAAGTTTCTCTCCTCGATCTAAGTATAGCGTTGGGTCACACCCTTTTACGACGTCGTGTTTAAGTATCTCACAAGCAGTCAGTCCTTTGATCCTTGTTTTCATATTACCATCGACGACCTCAGTGACCGGGACCCTGAACTTTCCTGACTTTCCAGCTTTGATTATGTGCCTCTCTCCTTGATAAAAGAAGGAAATAGCTTTAATGATTTGTTCTTTCATTTCTTTTTTGGCCTCCGAAGCTTTTTGAGGTCAGACTCGTGAACATAAATTGGCGAAGTCTCATCAATAATTAGTACCTTGTAGACCCTAGAGTTCTTTGCTGCTCGGGTAATTGGAAGAGCATTTACTTCTAAGACCATACAAGTCTTGTTAGTCAGGCCCCATGTCGAGCGTGTACCCCTAGCAACGGCACCGGTTTTCTGATCTGTATTAGCAATATCAACACGATTGTTTGCTCGAATCTGAACCATATCGCCCACTGCAAATTTTTCTGGGGCATCATATGATGCTAGAACTTTCAGAGCGTACTTGTTCTTGCACAGCTTGTTATACTCTCCAAGAGTAAGGACGTGATGTTCAGGGTCATCCAGAACCTTTGTAACAATATCATGGAAATAGTTAACATACTGGCCATCATAGTAATTTGCACACTTAATTGCGATGTCTCGTTGTTCTGGTCCATAGTTCTTGACCCATTGCTGTGCTTCTCGAATCTTGTCCATATTATATTTATCAGTCAACTTGAAAAGATGCCTCTCTTGTGAGAGAGAAAGTCTACCTTTTTGTTTGAACTGGTGTTCCAAAGATTCTACGAAACCTTGCTCCCACAAATTCATATGGTCTGCATGATATTGTAGGTGATTAAATGCGTCTTGATAATGTATTGATGCGTCACTCATAATTTTCTAATCCTATCTGATAAAACATACATTGGCTTTGAGTCTCCAACGTACATAACTTTAACACAATAAACTGAGTCGAATAGTTTGTTATCCTCGAAACCAAGGACAACGGCCGTTGATTCGGCAACGGGGTTGACAACCATATCTCCAACTTTAAAGTCTACGCCTCTCATTATATTTCCTTCCCAACTCCAATACCTGCTCGGATCATCAACAACATCAAGGTAGAACCCAAGGACATTGCAAGTGCCGAGAGCGCACAGAGTTTCAGTCTAACTTTCATATCTTTCTTGTCTATGAAGAATAGAATTCCAGGTAAATTCAAGAAAGGCAAAGCCATTCCCAAAAATGCCTGTAGAACTATCCAGTCATGAACTATCGCATAACTATACCAGTTCGCCCAGAAGTCTGTGATAAGGGCCAAGACAAACACAGTGAGGTACATATGTTCGTTCATCCAGTTCCAGACTTTCATGGGGTCTCCGATTATTTGTTATACATATATTATAGGTTATTTTGGTGGGATTGTCAAGAATCTTTTTCAGAGAACTCATTACTTTTCTCTGTCAATATTTTGACGGTGTGCTCTCCGGACAGCCACTCCCATGACATGAGGCTGGCTACTCTTATTGTGTCCGGTTCTTTGAAATGCCTTTCAAGCCATCGTTGGCGGGTCCAACCTTCTAACCAAACTTGAACTGGTGGTACATATATGTTGTTTCCGCACCTAATGAACCTACATTCTCGCACGGAATTCTTCCTTTACAATCAGGCACAAAACATACGGTGCTGCGAGCGCGCAACCCAAGGCCAATGAGCCTAACAAGTAAGCATCAAACAGTCTGTCTCTTATCATGACTAACCTCCTTTAGTTCAGCGCAATGGTACCATCCATTGTCTCTGTTATCAATAAAAACCATATATACCATGTAGTTTGCAAATGCCTCGCAAATCCCTATCTTATTGAGACGAGTCGACCAGTACATCTTATTGCACTTGAGATCCTTAGCTTTCATCTGTCTTCCCTCAAGACTCCATAAAGGCCCCAGGCAAAGGCGACAAAAGAAATCAAGAAGAAATCTCTGGCTGAGAGAGCAAAAAAATGATGATACTCTTTTGGTATAAAATACCCCATGTATATGGCCAGGCCCATCTGCACAGCGCCCATAGACATGATTGCTCGACTCATCATGTTACTAGTGTCATCTTTAGTCTGGAAATGTTTTTTACAAATCTCTTGTTTTTCTTTGAGATATACCCGGGCTTATTAATTCTTTCAAGCTGAGACTCTTCTAGTTCTGCCCACTCCCCACACTCTGGAAAATATACCAAATGTTTATTGTTAGATTCCGAATAATGTACGTAACAACCCTCGGTACCGTTTATGTTTCCGCAACTAAACAGCTCATAATCTTCTACACACCGGACAGCTTCGCCCTTAGTCATCTTTTCTCCTTGCGAATGAGCATGCTCTGTCTAAGTATATCAGCGATACTTTGAGTAAGTGAAAGCCTATCATTTTCGTCATCACAACAAAATTGTTCATTGTCTTCTAACACCTTCCTAATCGTGATGAAAACTTCTTCATAACTATTCTCTGCTTGTTCTATTGTTTTTGTATCTAAATTGTCTACCTCAAAATATATAGACTCAGAAGTTGAACCATGACAATCACTGTAAAGTTTTGTTGTCAACCTGTTTCCTTTTCTTTTTTTCTCTGATCTCACGAGGAACGTCCTTTTCTCTTATTAGTTGATAGCTTTGGTATGCTATTATTGTATCCTGATTCAGTCCATTTGTCAAGAGAATATTATAATACTCTCCGTGGAGAATGCCGACAACTTTTCCGTAGATTCTGGTGGGTTTGCCAAATGGAAAGTCTCTAATATATACTATATCACCCCTTTCAAAGTCATACATACTGTAATAAATAGTATGAAAAAATATTGTTTACTTTGAGATTCTAAACAGATAGTATAAAGTAAGTAAGAATAAAGTCCAAGATACACCGTAGTATATCTGCTCTTGCAAAGCCCACAATTCAACATCTGCCACTGCAGTTTCATGGCTCATTTTTGCAAATATTTCCCTTCTTTTGGCATATATTCAACTTCGGCAGCGTGTTTCCAAACAGTATCACCATTAGGTAGCAGCAGTTTCACTTTACCAACCGCATTAGGGCCCTCGACTATCATTGCAATCTTCGATCCATCCTCTTCGTAGGTTCCATGAGCAGTGAACTTCATACTTATTCTCACTAAATCTCCAATTTTCATACTGCAACCTCTCTAAGCCTCATCAAAGCCAACTCTTTCTTTTTGCACTCTAACATGATATCGTGGTTCTGCCCATAGCTTTCTACTGGCTTTTTGATATAATCTGAATGAGCTTGCTTACGTATTTTCGGGTCGCCTTGTTCAATCGCTCTTGACTCTGAGACGTGAACAACTGGCCTAATCCAGGGAGGCCAGGTTGAGGCTGCGAGTTCAACTGCCTCTTGTTCTGTGAGTCCTCCGGTGCAGAATCGATGGTGATGGTAATCGAAAACAATCGGGATTCCAGTTTCGTGGTGAATCTTGTCATAAATGTCCTTTGTGCTCCACATGGAGGCTTTATCGTCATTCTCTAGCGTGAAGCGCTTCTTAGTGTTTTCATCAAGCCCACCAGGTCTGTGAAAGTTTTCGATGAATCGCTTTGCTGTTCCATCCTTGTCACCGTATGTGCCGCCGACATGGATATTGATTTTGTTGTAGTGGCTTGGCTCGAAACCCATCATATCAAAGATGCGAGAATGGTTGTTGAGTTCCTTGTATGTCTTCTCCACAACTTCGAAGTTTGGTGACGCTAGACAGCAGAATGGGCCAGGGTGAAAAGTCAAGCGATGGCCCCACTCCTTGGTGTAGTCACCAGCATAGCGCAACCAATACTTGATTTCCTTGTAATGGGGCAAATCGTAGTAGTTGTACTCTGAACACCAAGGGAAAATGTCGGAGGACATGCGATAGAACTTGATATTGTTCTCTTCATTCCAAGCTAGGATCTTGATCAGGTCTTTGACATTCTGAAGAGCAAGCTCCGAAGCATATCTAATACCTTTCTCTTTGAATGTGCGCTTAATCATAGAACGATTGGTTGTGACACGAGTTTTCTTAGGTCCAGAGCTAAGTGTCTCGTTGATACAGGCATAGCCGTAATTCATTGTGTTACCTTTACTGTGATTGTTTATATAATATATCAGATGATGTTTGATTTGTCAAGTGAAACGTGACACTTATTTGAGTCTCGACCTTTTGACTCTCTCTTTGAAATCGTACTCTTTATTTATGTATTTAATCCAAGCATATCTCTTTCTCCGGGATAAATAATCTTTGTCTGCCTCGTTGCCATAAGCTTCTCTTTCAAATACATTATCATAATATGATAAGGTGGCATCTCTGGTCTTTAAGTAGTTGAAAATAAAGGAGAAAATGTATAAAATCCACTGTCCGGCGAAAGCTAGCTCCAGTTGCTGCTGAAAATGGATACACTCGTGCCTTTTGGTTTTCTCTGATAATTCTCCTCTGCACCAAACCCAAAGACCAAATGATATGGCCCAAATTTTTATGGGTGCAAACTTAGATAAAAACACGGGTATTCTACTGTTTTCTATATAAAATGGTTTCCAGTTTTTCATATATCACTCTCCAAAATAATTAAAGTCCCATAGTTATAACTATCTCTCTCATAACAAAACCATTCATACTCTCTAACAATTTTCCTTACAATACTTTTCATCTCCGGAGAGTTTCCTGTTATTATCTGACATGGCAGCTCTACAAAGTTTAGAAAAGTTCTGACTTTTTCATCTACCAAAGAGTGTTTAGTTCCGTGGAGGTCCAAAGTTTTCATGAGTTTCTTTCATTTTAAATAGCCAATGCACTGACACGTATCCTAGGTTATCGTTTACTCTATCTACAGGATTAGTGCGTTTGAAGAAACCATCAAATTCTGTTCCGGGCTGGATCTGGACAAGAGCCTTTGTCTTTCTGTTCATGGAATTGCTCGTAGCCTTCTTGTCCTGTTTAAAGCTAACAACAACACCGATCCACTTTTTTCCATACAAGACATGAGTAACTAGATCGCCTATCTTTAAATTATTATTTAACTGGTCCTTTGGCATCTTGCAGTCTCCTAGAGTAAATAGAGACCAGGACCCATAGCTAACTAACCTATGAAATAATTTTTTATTATGTATAACGCCCACGCCATTGAAATCGCAGACACAAGCATTGGCCAGTGTATTCTTTTGCTTTCACGCATATGTGTTAACCTCTGTCAACTTACTAAGGTCTGACATGCAAGATTGCAATATGTCTCCCCTATTTCTGTGTTCAGCGTCTTCTACTATTAGTTTTATTTTATGAAAAGTTCTTTCACAGTTTATATAAAACTCGAATGCACTAAGAGCCGCAGCGAATCCAGAATATATCACCGACCTTGAATCATGTCGAAACTCTGCTATACCATGACTGTCCACCTCTACTCTAAAAATTATCGACGCTGGTGCATCAGACCCGAGGGTTCGTGAAGCCTTCATTATTGGGTTGACCATAATATCAACGAGCTTTATCTTGTCGATACTTGGATACTCTGTGGCATATCTGTTGTGTAACCCCCGAAATAGGCCATCTATGAATCCTTTACCTTTCGAGTCCAACACAGACACAACCTCACCTCTGGTACCGGTCTCTTCGAAAGAAAAGTCCGTCGTTGTAAAATCGTCATTTAAAGATTCTGATGCTGATATCGAAACTGGTTTTAGTTTTGTGATTTTGTCTTTTAATATTTTGTCAATCAGTTTCTTGACTGCTTCTCTGCGAAATTGCTGCGGAGTTTTTCTCATCTTACTCTAACCTTATAAGTCCTGCTGAAAGTTTGAATAGAGACTGTACATTTTCCAATCTCTTAATGTCCCTGACGATTCTGGCCTTTACTTGCTCTGGCTGATTCATATCTCCGGGTACTGATGGTATGAATTTGATAGCTAAGCCAGCTATGTATCTACCCTCTGCGATCTTTTGATTTCTAATCGCCACAGTTACGATAGTTACATTTGGTAAAGCGCGCAGGTCAGCTAAAACATCGTCTAAGCCGCGAGATCGATCCCCCTCAGTCGTAAGGGTGTATGCCACCATGCAGTGAAACTTATAGATGCCTCTCTGCCTGCTTCTACCCTTTTCTTCTCCGAGTAATTGCTTCTCTAAATCTTTGTAAAATGTGTTCTCAACTTGGTTATCCAATGGTTCTACCCCCTCGCTCTTCGCTCTGGCTGCGATCATCTGTGTAAGCGCATTCTCTATATCTGGCCCATCTGTTTGTTCTGCATCCTTGGCGTCTATAAGGAAAGATACGAAGCCTTCAAGGTTGTAGCCTTCTTGAGCGACGGCTGTATCTGCGCTAATTCCAAGCTCCACCATAATAGACCCTTCTCTCTCATAGAAGTCCTTCAGTCGTAGGTTTGCCATGCCTGTCTGCTCCATGTAGGTTTGCAGATCTTGACCTAGGCTGGCGTAAAAGTTTTTGTCCTTGTCCTTAAGAAATTCTTCGAACCTTTCATCATAAAATTCCAACTTCAAGGTGGCCTCAAAGAAGACAGATATCTCATCTGCTAAATCTCTTTTGACTTCATATCGAAGTTCTACGTTCTGAGTCTGTGCCCTAAATGCTTCTGCTTCTTCTGCTGCCTGCCTCTCTATACGTGGCAGAATATCTTCTGGTGGATTCATCTTTACAACCTCGAATGCAGCTTCGTGTAGGTCCAAGAATAAATCATGTGCTGGTTCGGACCCTCCAGAGCCTGCCGTCTCGAAGTAGTCGTCTTGCAGTTCTATCTGAAAATCTGGGCCCATTCCTTCAATGTGCTCCCGCATTACAACTTCAAGCTGGCCGTCTGCGTGGCTCTCGTTCTCGCCATCCCACCACATCTCAAACTCGGGCTCACCAGGACCGGAGAACTGCATAACGATCTGATGATTCACCGAGCCGACAGGGATACCATCAAGTTTAACGAGTACAAAAGCCTTGCTTTCTTCCTCTGTGTATTTACTGAAGAAGTTCTTCTTCTCTGTTCTCGTTATGCACCATTCCTCTCGATTGGGCCCACCCAAGAAACAGGCAGCCCTTGTAGTTAGTGGGCGCAAAGCAGAGATACCATTAGCCTTGTAAACAAATTCGGCATTTTCGTCTGCGTGTTGTTTTCCACTAGCGGCATAAAGAGCATTAGAGAGTGACCTAAAGTTATACTTGTTTATGTCTCTCTGTGGAAGCCTCTCTTGATAAACTCTGTTTACTTTTCGGTTTTGATTCATGTGAAATTTTGTTAACAACTCTAATACATCTTTAAAACGCTTTGCTGGGTCTATGTCTTGTGAATACCCCTGCTCTAAAGCTTTTGCGGCGAACAAAAGGTATTTTCCTGCGTCCTTTTGGCCAAACTCTCCCATGAGAGCTTTCAGCATGTTGTCTACATCACCTGCCTCTGTTGCCCTTGGGGCCGCAGTTTTAGCTATGTCGAGTCTTCCTTCAAGAATAAGTTGCCGGGCTGCCAAATATTGCTCCATGAGAGGAGTCAGCTTTGGCTTTAGGGGCTTTGCGGCGTAGTTTCGCCATGTGTTATTGAAATTCATAGTAGTATTATAGCCTTTTTACTATAAATAGTCAACAGCAAACGAACATATAGCTAATTTAAATACTAATTATACTACATCAAACCTTTTAAGGAAAAAAACATGAAACACGAATTAATAATGGAAAACTGGAGAAAGTATCTTTTGAGCGAGTCTCCCAGTTTTCTAGGGACAGCGGGAATAGGCACTGAATACGGTGAGGCATTGAATAAGTTGGGCGCGGATCCTGAGTATTTAAGGAAAGTCTATCACAACTATCTCAAAGGAGCTGGAGCTGTCGAGTTTGGAAAAACATTTCTAATTATCCTCAGAGAAATAGGTTTGTTATTTGCTGGTCCTCTCTATAATGTCACACATCCGGATGGCAGCCTATTTTTAGATCCTGACCCTGGAGGAGAAAGCCTCCCCACGAAAGATCAATACTTGAAGTATTATAAAGACTCCATCGAAATCGATGCAAAGGAAAACATAGCTCGGGAGCAAGTGGTAGCGGCGATAAAGAAAAAGCTAAACATCGCGCTCGACAACGATGAGGACGCAGTTGCCGCGAAGGTAAACGGCTGGATAGAAAACAATGAAGATGAGTATGCACGGATATATGATGATATACATAACAATATAGATGCTTGGGCTAAGAAGAATCCAAAAAAGCTTCAAAAAGCCAAAAATGATAAGATTGCCGGGGATGCGGGCACAAGATACAAGGATAGGGCGGAGAGCTTTTCAGACCTTAACTTTACCTTCGCTTGGAATGCTATCGCAGACGGGAAGAGAAACTTTGAACAATCCTGGAAGGAAGGTAAAGTCTTCGACTGGCCTGACGGATATGTTTGGATAGGGTTATTTCTAATAATGGATGTTCTGGCTTTAATTCCTTTTCTCAAGGCCTTTCCACGCTTTGCTAGAAAAATGACCGGTTTCGCAAAGAGTGCAAAAGGAATTGCACAAGCCAAAAAGGCTCTAGAGCAAACTGAAAGACTAAAAAAGGCATTTGATGATGCAATGGCCATTCTTAAGAAGTCTGACAATCCTCAAATACAACAGTTCATTAGAAAAGTCGAGGCAAAAAAACTCAAACTACAAGGAACAAACTAATAATATGAAGCACAAGCTTATAATGGAAAATTGGAGAGTTTTTTGCAACGAAACTAAGTTGGAAGAACAAAAAGCCAGAAGATTAATTAGAAGAAGGACTAGGAGGTCCAAGTCTTCGAGGCTTGACAAATACAAAATCAAAAAGCCGTCTAGAAATACCGCTAAAAAACAAGATCTTAAGAGACCGGGTCCTAATGCATCGAAGGCAGAAATAGAAAAGTACAACCAAGAAGTATATGCAAAGTACAACAGCAAGGACGGAAAAACATTCTGCATTCCAAAGATTACAAACGAGCAGCAATTACCGGATCATGCGACAAGGTGCATGAGGTTTGGAAAATCACTCAATGGTATGGTAATTGATCCCGCGGTGGATCCAAGATATTATAATTTAACCTACGAAGAAATGGGGAGCCTTAAAACGGTTTTTGGATATCAGAACACGGGCAAGAATTCACAAAGTAGAATTGACATATCTGACACTGATGTAAGAACACTCTTGAAGTTAAAGAAACGCGGTGGTGCGGCATTTTATCAAGGCCTTGTCTGGAGAGGTTTTGGAGTTGCTGATTACGCAGATCTGAGAAGAAAGCTTCCAGGATTTGATGACTGGCGACGGCGCGCTAGTAAGGAAGACCTGCAGGGACTGACTACTGAGCAATCGTTTGATGAAATGCTCAGATATATACGAGACAACCAGGACAATGTCCACATAAGGAATCGCACCCCTGTTGATGAAGCCGGCTACATCAAATTCCGGGTTGAGCGCGGAGAACGACATGTAACATCTGATAGGATTTCGGGCGGTGTGTCGTTCAGCACAGAAAAAGGTATGGCGCGCCAGTTTGCGAAGGGCGGAAGTGATCATTTTATGTCAAAATATCGAGTTATAATAAGAACAGCTGTTGACTCAAGTAACTCTATTCATGTGAATAAAACTCTGCAGAAAAATGCAAGATATATGGACGTCCAATGGGATAGGTTTGGGTACCGGAAAGCTAACGAAGGAGAAGTTCTTGTGTTTGGTGGGCCTAATTGGAATAGTAACAGTATCCCAATTGATACTATTTATATCAAGGTGCTTGACTAAATTACCAAAACAACTGTATCAACATTATAATAATAGTTAGCCCCAAGCAAACCATAGTCTTTGTGGTAAACATGGTTTCACCTAGTATCGCCCAAGTAAGAATAGGAAATATTATTAACCCGGCGCATGATGCTATGAACCTAGCTGACCATACGGAACCTGTTTCTTCCACAACATACTTCCAACCATACCAGAACAGCACAGACGTCGGAACACCCATGACAATAGCCGATAACAAAGCTTTATCTTTCCAGTATTCCGAAAATGACTGCGCATTTAGCTGAAACCAACCTAAAGTTTGCCCTAGCAGAAATAAAAGTATACCTAAATATATCATTAGTGAGTCCACAATCCTGAGTTTGCTAATGGTGCTCTGTATGCTAATTCCGCGGTCTTAGAAAGATCCAGTACCAAGCGAAACTCTTTGTTAGGTAAATAAAGCGTATCAACATTTGTCTCGTCTACCTGCTCGAAATAATCTAGCAGCAAAAGCTCTACGGTTGAAGCCGCTGATCTAAACTCTAGGGCTGCCGTTAGCTCCGCCTGTGACAAGTTTATCATTTTCTTATAGTAGTCTTCAAGAATGCAATCAAGTCTGTCTCTGATGGGCTGTAGGCCCTTGTAAAGCACCCTTAAGACGCTTACCTTGATAGGAGTAGTGGCTGCGTCCATTATGCACGACCTAGCAGCTCTGAGTAACCTCCAACTTTTGAAGTATACCCTGTTAACATATCATTGGCTAAAATGATTGGCACCGTTGAGTGGTTGTGAAACTTTTTGTACTCTTCCAAAATATCAGGGTGTTCTGTATAATTCAAAAAGATATATTCTTTATCTTTCTGCTTGCAATACTCTATAGCCTTGACACAGAACGGGCAGTTCAATCGTCCGATAATAATAAACCTATCCATTTAAAATCCTTTTACCGGGGTGTGTCTCTTCAAAAGAGGAGAATACTTCAGCAGCCGTTCCGAACGCGATCAACTCTTTAACAGAGCCTCCTTCGTTTAATTTTATTAAAGAGAACTTGTTATTACTGTATTCTGATTGTTCTCTTAACAGAAAATTAGAAGCTCCTTCATAGTCTGTTATCGAAACAACACTATTGGAGTTAATATACATCTTATTCACCGATATAACTCTCTTATATCCTTCATTTTCAACTTTCAGTGTCCTGACTTCTACTAGCATTTTAAGATCCTATGTTTTTTAATATGAAAGCACCGATTAAACCAACCATCGTGGTGAATAGTGTCCATATCATTCTTGAAGACGTTTTTTTCCACGACTCCAATTCTCTCAACCGGGCATATAATCCCTGATCTGGATTATAGACCGCTTCCTTTATCTTTGCAATATCTTCTGACATTGACTCTTGCTTGTTTTGCATGATGTCGATTCCATTGCAAACCTTATCTAACTTTGATTGTAGTTCTAAATTATAATCTTGCTGATTTGACATTGTAGGGCCCTCCACAATGTAAGTAGTTTTTAATTATGTACAATACTGTGATTAGTCAACAAAAGCGTACCTGCTACTGACACTGCGTTCTTAAGGGCACAGCGAGTCACCTTCGCTGGGTCCAATATTCCTGCTGACTTAAGGTCTTCTCTATTTCCTGTTGAAAAATTCACGCCTTCAAAGCCGGTTGAACCCTCAATCATAAGCATCGTCACTTCCGGTGATAAGCCGGCATTTGAAGCCATGGTCCTGAATGGGGACTCTAGGGCCCTCTTGAAGATTGGAAACGCGGTGGCTTGCTCCTCAGTGGGAAAGTTGGGAGCAATCGACTCAGATATGCGCAACAGAGTCATCCCACCTCCCGGTACTATTCCTTCTTGTTGTGCTGACCTTACCGCCTCCAGAGCATCCTCAATTCGATGCTTCTTTTCAATCATCTCTACTTCAGATGAAGCGCCAACACGGATAATAGCAACGCCAGAAGAGAGACGAGTAACACGATCTTGGAGTCGTCCCGCTTCATGGATATCATCAGTTTGTTGTATTTCAGCTTTGATGCTCTCAATAGTCTGATCAACTTTTTCATAGTCCCCTTCACCATCAACTACAGTAGTTGTGTTTTTGGTGATCTCCACACTTGCCGCTTTCCCAAAATCAGTCAAAGACACATCAGTTACCTGATGTCCTAGGGACTGTTGGAAAAATTTTGCACCTGTTGAAACCGCTAGATCGCTCATTATTGCCCTTCTTTCCTCCCCATAGCGAGGAGCTTTCACGGCAGCAACCTTCATCGATCCCCGCATAGTATTCATAATTAGTGCGGCCAATGCCTGACCTTCCACTTCTTCTGCAACTATAACGAACGGCCGGTTTTCTCTTGCGGCAATTTCAAGAGCCGGAAGTATTTGATTTACTTGATCTATTTTAGTATCTGTGATCATAAACATAGGGTTTTCATAGCGGCAAGTTGCGCGACGATTGTCTGTTATGAAAGCAGTCGCAGCATAGCCGCTATCAAATCTAAAACCCTCCACAAGATCTAAGCTGGTGTCTAGCGACCTTGCTTCTTCAATGGTAATGGATCCATTCTTGCCTACCTTGTCGACAGCGGTAGCGACCAAGTTGCCGATGGTTTCATCGTTGTTAGCTGAAATGGTAGCTATGTGTTTAACATCTTCTGCGGAAGATATTGGCTTGGAAAGTTCACTGATTACTTCAAAGGAGTCTTGCAGACACTGCTCCAAGCCTCTCTTTATTTCAATAGGTGATGTGCCGGATGTAATATATTTATTCGCCTGATTTAAGATCTCTCTCGCTAAGACAGTGGATGTGGTCGTTCCGTCTCCTGCTTCTGCGTTTGTCATGGCAGAAACCTGCTTCACAACTTCGGCGCCGGCGTTCATATGCGGGTCTTCGAAATTGACATTTTGAGCTACTGTTACTCCGTCCTTTGTGACGAATGGTCGCTTATCCTTTTGATGGATAAGGACGTTTTGTCCTTTGGGTCCGAGTGTTGTTGCTACGTAATCCGCAAGAGTGTTAACGCCGTCGAGAACCTTGTTGCGGAGTTCAGGTCCATGGCTGAGTTGTGTTGTCATTGTGACTCGCTTTCATGTTAGTATGTATATACTATAATGCATTTCGTTTGAAATGTCAAGAGGTTTATTTATCTTTTGCTGATTGAAGTTCTTCTGTCTTTGAAATGACGTTTCCAGAAGCCTTAATTGCTTCTTCTGCCTGGGTATCTTCTTGCATTCCGCCGGCGATATAGGCATAGGTGTTATCTTGTATTGCTTTTACGTTCACAAATATATCAAATAAAGACTCGTTAAGGAGACCCGTAACTCTATTCAACACCATCTGCGTATTCTTTCTACCGACGTTAATGGCACCAAAGAAAGCTTTGTCTTGGTTGGGTCCAAGAACTCGGCTTTTACTATAAGTGTGAATCTCTGCTACCATGTTCTGAGTTAAGCCAAACTGCTCTGTTGAAAGAAAGCCGCGGGTCTGGACTAAGGCTGCCAGCTTTTGCTCTCTGCTCATGGCATTGTATAGTCTTGTCGACTCCTCTGGCGAGAACCAATTGCTCTTTAGGTTAAGCCTTTTGTTACGTTTGATGGTCTCTTTCGTAGCAGAATACTGTTTTAGTATACTAAGCTTGTCAGCTGCGCCGCCGCCATTGTTGGCGGCTTTGGCGCGCCTTGCGATGTTGATGGCAAGACCGTTGCGTAGGTTAGTGATAGCCCTATCCTCCAGGTTGTATCTAGGTTCAGATAGCGTGTCATTGACCTGGGCTAAGGTCCCTAGCACTACCTGAATTAGCGCTGCGAACTCCGGGCCTGAACCGTGCATAGGAGAAGTACCCCTCTTAACATATGGCGCTCTTGGTTCATAATCGGGTGAAGTTTTTTGTTCATCTGACAATTTAGCATCAGGGTCGAATGGTACGAAAAATTTGTCACTTAATTGTGTGGCCCAACTTAGATTTTTAAGAAATTGCTGTACGAATGCATCATCAACTTGCAGTTCTTCTTGAGTTTTCGCGTTCATAGCCTCCATCTCCTTCGTGAAAGCTAGGGCGTATTTGTTTTCCATCTCTTCTGCAGAAGGCTCTGCGATGCCAGGAAGATTATCTATGAAAGCTTGTCCTTTTTTCGGAAGCTGAATACACAGCCTGGAGTGTTTTGAGGATTTAGAAAGTATGTCGAAAATGTTATCTAGAGTAAAATCAAATCTATACCACTTCAAGAAACCATTGACATCCTGTCCTTCTTTTTGGCCACCTTCAAAGCGTTTCGTCACAGCAACATAACGCATAAGATCGTTATCAAACTTAGGGTTTGTTATGTCGCCAACGAGATCTCTAAAAGAGCCTCCAACGTGTAGGTTTCCGTCTTGATACAATTTCAAACTTACAGGCATGGCGGTGCCGTCACTTCTAGAAAGAAAGTCTGCAATAGTACCGGTATTGGCTGGTATTTGCTCTCCCTCCATTAAGACAGCTAGGAACGCTTCGAAACTAAAACCCGCAGAGGCAGCGTTAAAGTTCGCTATGACCTTCGTTAAAGTTTTGTAGAAGACCAAGTAAGATAAAGCTGTTGCTATTTGCTTAGCTGTCGAGGTGGATCCACCTTCGCCAAACATCGATTGCATGGCAGCATCAGGGTTGTCATAAAAATTAGAAATTGCCCTGATCTTTTCTACAAAGTCCCCACCTTCGATGTTTTCCAAGAACTGCAACAGCTTTTGTCTCTCAGGGCCGTTCACTGGATTGTCACCTCCAGCACCTGTGACATCGGTCCAACCTAGCTCCGTGACTGCTATCTCAGGGATTGCATCCAAGGTCAGAGTCATAGACTTTCTCTCATTAAGAAACTGCTCTTTTAGAACCTGCAACTCACTCTTAGCTTCCTTGAAAAGAGTACCCTTTTCAACCTCGTAAACCTCTTCAATAAGATTAAAAAGGTCACCCATTGTTGATATGGTAGGTTTCTTGTTGTTCTCTGATAAAAACTCTTCGTGCCACGACATATTAAAACTCCTCTGTATAATTAGATAATTTCGTCTGCAATACCCATTTTAATTGCTTCCTCTGCGGAGATGTAAACATCCTTCTGGGTCTTTAAAAGCTTCTTTATCTTTGTTGGGGTAAGCTTTGTATAATTAGCTAACGTTTCAATGTATCTTTCTTGGATCCACTTTATCTCCTCTAGCTCATTCTCCATAGAAAAGATAGTTCCGCCGGTGCCTGCCATTACGTTGTGAAGCATGATACGGCAATTTCGACCGACTTTACGCTTACCTTTTGTGCCGGCAGCTAATATGGGCACACCTGCTGACATAACCTTTCCCACTCCGTAGGTCTCGATATCACATGTCCTTTTCTTAACCATGTCCATTATGTCTAATATAGAAAACATATCAGAAGCTGTACCTCCATGAGTAGAGACCATCATTGCAATTGATCTAGCAACAATAATAGGAGTAGACTCCGGGTCTGTTGGATCTTCAATCATTGGAGAGTGTGATGTGTTTTCAAGATACAACAGGGCAGCTACAACATCAGCACCCTTTTGCTCCGTGATGTCTCCGTAAAGATTGATAGCCCTAAGTTCAGATTCCTGATTAACAGGAGACTGGATATTGTTGACTATGACTATTTGCTTCTCTTCTTCTTTGGGTGGTGAGATTTTTTTCTTTTTATCTTTCTTTTTCGGAACCCCTGATACTCTTTTAGTCATTTAGCACCTCTTTCATTTCAAAAATTTTATTTACCTTGTCAGAATTTAAAAAACTAGTCCAATCAATTTCTGACTCGAACGTTTTCTCGTAAACATATATATCTTCACTGGTGTTTGGCACATAGCCGTAGGAAACACACATCCAACCGGGCAGCGCCTCTTCTATATCTCTCTGCTCTTCCGTTGTTCTTACTTGTAATTTCACAGTTTCTTGATCCACTTTCCAGTAGTCACCTTTCGCCTTTTTCATCTTCTGAAAGCCTCCGTATCTTTTGTATTAGAGACTGCGCTTCAGGCCAAGATCTGTAGTTTACGTACTGTCTGCCGTAAGCCGGGATGGCTTTTAAAAAGAGCAGCGTGTAAACCTCCATAAGGATATTGACCTTTTGCATCTCCTTCTCTAAATACTCTTGATGCGTGCTTTCTTCATCAATTTTTATTTTAAATTTTTCATTTGCTGAATATTCTGCAGCGGCGGCATGTACTGTATACACAGAATCCAGAACTTGCAACACCGCGGCGGACATTGTTAGGTAGAACCTTCTCTTCTTCCTTTGTTCGTCGAAAAAGAATACCGCTTTCGTCAGTACGACTCCTGCGAAAAACATCATGAGAGAATATATCTGTATTTCGTTCATAGTGTAATAATATCAGCTTTCTTTACAGAAGTCAAGAAAAAGGCTCCAGTGACCTGTATAGGTATGGAGCCATAAAAACAAGTGATATGTATTATTTTGTTTTACTTTCTGTTGCTAAGTTTTGCAGCGACTAGTCTCTTCGTAACCCTTTTCAAGACTTCGTTAACCAAGTCCTCTTGGTCGACCTCTTCTTCTTCAGGGGCAGGCTCTTCTTCGTCGCCCATGTCTTCCATGTCTTCCATGTCTTCCATGTCTCCCATGTCATCCTCGCCCTCTTCGCCGGCCATGGCTTCCTTGAGTCTCTCGCCTAGATCGATTAAAAGCTGTGCTTCCTCTTCTGTAAGGCTCATGTCTGCTGCGCCGATTTCGTCGCCGGCTTCAAGGTCATCGCCCATTTCCATGTCCATTTCCATGTCTTCGTCGTCTTCTTCGTCGCCCATTTCCATGTCCATTTCCATGTCTTCGTCTTCGTCTTGTTCGTAGAGTGCATCAACCTCTTCGTCGAGTTCCTCTTCCTCTTCGATTGTCTCTTCACCCTCTACGGTCTCTTCCATAGCGTCATCGTCGTGAGGCTTTTTACCTCTCTTTGCTGGAGCATAGCCCATGCCACCCTCGTCTAGAAAGGTTTCCGTAAGGGAATCAACATTTGCCAGCTTCATAAAGCGTCTGATTGTGTTCTCTGTTAACAGTTTGTTACCACTCATTTTATTATCTCCTTGTTTTTTTGAAAGTAGTGATTAATGTAATAATACAACTATAAATAGTAAGTTTTAGATAGAAAAGTCATAATTTTATTCTCTTTGAAAGTTTCTTCAAAGCTGATTTTTCTATCTGGGACACTCTAACTAGAGATATCCCTAATCTTTTCGCTATTTGCTCAAGCGTCATAGACCCATGTTTGCGAATAGCGTAGTGTATGCAATTGTTATCTTCCGGATAATCTATCCAGCATCTTTCCTTGTTCTCACAATCACAAAATTGACATTTTTTATCATTCATATTCTTTTTTATCCATCTCAATCATATCAAATATGTCTTCCCTTTCAGTGTCTGAAATTCCTAGTTGCCCTAGCAACTGCTTTCCTGATTCTAAATCTTTTTTTGTTCTTTTCAACTTTTGCTTTCCCATAGATTTTTTATTTATTTTAACTTTTTCCATAACAGCCATCATGTCAGGGTCGTTATCGAGATAAAGACCAACAATGCCGGCAAAAAACCTAGTTTGACTCAGATTATCATATCTTAATCTGATTTTTAGGTCTGCTGACGTCTTTTCGTATACCGAGAAGATGAACTTTACGATTTTCTGAGGGTCTTTCATTTGGTTAAAATATGTGTAAAGCTCTCTTTCTGTCCGGATTGCGTTTGCCTGACGAAAGTAGATACTGATCTAAGTTGTTTTATGGTTTGTGCACCACTATAAGAAAGGCCTGATTTTACATTTTGAGCAAGATCAGCTAATACATCACTTGTGGACCCCTTGTATGGGACGGTTGTTGACACACCCTCCAAGGAGGACGCGTGTCCGCGCCAAGCGATCTGGGCCTCTCTTGATGCCATGCCTCTGTAGACCTTATACCTCTCACCTTCTGAGTTCACAAACGTATCCCCCGGGGTCTCTGTTGTTCCTGCCAGCAAGCTACCGAGCATGACAAAGTCTGCTCCAGCTGCCAATGACTTTACAATATCGCCGGCGTTTCTAATCCCGCCGTCTGCTATGATTGTTGCTTTTTTCAATCTGTCTGCACATACACGTACAGAATGAAAAGTAGGAATACCATGACCGGTTTGAATACGAGTGCTGCAAATAGAGCCACCGCCGACGCCAATCCGAATCGCATCTGCCCCCCAATCTTCTAAGTCTAAAGCAGCCTCGGCAGTTGCAACGTTGCCAGCAATAACAACAACTGATTCTCCGAAACTATCTTTTATTTTTTTTAACGCGGCTTCAACGTTGCTATGGTGACCATGTGCGACATCGACGCACAAACTAAAGACACCCGCTGAGACCAAACTCTTTGTTCTTTCTTTTAAATCTTCACCGACACCGACGGCTGCAGATACCATAGAAGCGCCATGGCTTCTGGCCTCGTCTACCAAGAGTGACTGCTCTTTTATCGAGTTGTATCGATGGACGATACCAAATCCGCCGGCTTCGTGCATAGCGACGAGCATGGCGGAAGAGGTAACTGTGTCCATGGGTGATGAAATAATCGGTAATTTAAATTGTTTATCTGACAAGTCAGAAGATATGCTTACTTCTGATCTGCTGGATATATTGCTAAATTTAGGAACCAACAACACGTCATCAAAACTAAGCGTTGTCGGGTATGTCTGAATCATTTTTCACCTCCTTTACATCATAGCAGTTCGTACAAATTAAGTCAATCTTTTCTGAATATTTGTCGATGTGCCAATTGTCAATACTCTCGCCTTTAACAGGTTCTCTGCCACAGACAGAGCAAGCTACCTGCTTTTTAAACTTAGTCATCGCGTTTTTAAAATCTCTCATGAAGGTCTTGCGAGCGGCGAGCATTTGTCGACGCTTTAACTTTCTTGTGAAACTTGTCATTATTTATCCCCCGTGGACCCAAGAGCGCCTGAGCCCCTAGAAGTCTCTCCTCCATAGACACTATCCATCTCCAAGATTCTGATGTTGGGTTTTTCAATTCTCACAAAAACTCCTTGAGCAATTTTTTGGCCGGGCTCGATAAACTGGGTCTCTTTTCCTATGTTATGTAAGTTTACAAAAATCTCGCCGTCATAACCTTCATCAACGACGCACGCTCCTGCGATTAGATGCTTCTTGCTGGCAATTCCAGACTTGTTCATAATTTGCAACATACAATCCTCAGGTACCTGCATCTTGATGCCTGTCTCAAGTAAGACGCTTTGCCCGGGTTCGATTCTTTTTCTCACCATGTTGCTTTTTGGGCAAAAGAAAAAATCCATGCCGGCGTCTGTCGGGTGGGCGCGCACAGGAATTTTAACTTTCTCATGGGTTCGAAATACTCTAACAAAATTTTCTTCTAGCAAAGACATTTTTCCTCCAATAGTGTGTAAGTGAAACTGTTATTCCACTGGTCCCGAGCATCAGAACAAGTTTCCATAAACTCTGCAAAATCTACACTACTTTGAAAAACCTGGCAGCCGGCTGAGACCCCACCTGTATTAAGCCTAGCGTCTGAACCTCGATGCTTGTGGATATTGATACCATACCACCCTACGTCCTCTGGTCCGTGATAGTCCGGAGTTGAGTCTCTGTTGTTGTCTCTCCAGACGCTGACTTGTCCTCCTCTCTGACACAGGGCCATGTGGCCTCTGTCTCTATTCCCATGCCATCCAATCTTGTAGGTGCTCCTATATTGACCGGGAACCAGAATAGCCGTACCCTTGTGAGCTACCTCCTTCAGTGGCCTTTTTAATATAGACGTACCTGGTTCGGTCGTGATCGGATAAGTATCGCAAACCCACTGTCCTTCTACTTTATAAATCACGTTTACAAAGTCGTCAAACTTTGACGCGTCGCCGGAGTCGTTACGAACTCCAATGATATTTAAGTTGTAGTCTCCATTTTCAAAAAATACAAACCCCTTCTTTTCTAGTGTCTTTTTATACTGATCTGCAAGAACTTTTGCAGCCAGTCCTGTTAATTTAGCCATTTTATTTCTCCTTTATGCTAATAGCTTGAACATCTTCCTCATACTAAAAGTTGAAAACCCCCATTGCTGGTTGTAATTTAACCTAGCCATGTAAGGTCTGTTTAGTTGCACGATGTCTCTCTCTGGGTCTACACCCCAACATCTAATTACTGTCATTTCGTTATTGTCATCTATGACTTTTACGACATAGAAATTCTTACCGTTCTTAGATTTCTTCAGCTTACATTCCCGTGGTATAAACCAGGTCACTCCAAGTTCAGGATCGAACTCAGAAATGGGTGGAATATAAAGTTCATCCAGCTTCTGCCTAACTCTGGGCGTGACCACTGCGTTAATAGGAAAGACTCCGGTCAGGTTCACTAGATACTCCAGCTTCTCCTCTTCGGAAAAGTCTCCTTCAGGCTCGTACTTTTGAATATTTTCGATAAGGTTCTTTTCTTTCCTGGGGCGATCTTCTGCAACGGCGCTGAAAAAATGTTTCAACCCACTAAACCTGTCGTCCATAAGACAACTTAGAGCTTGAGCCAAGCAAAGCGCCGAAATAGATTTCTTATTTAGTTTAGAATAAGTAATTTTGTCGTGAAACAAAAAATCTTCCACAGTGTTAAATGGCCTATGTTCAATAATCTGCTCAATAGCTTTGATGCCTAGTCCCTTGATTGATGACAGAGGCTGGATTAATGTTTTGCCGTCTTTACTAATCTCCCAGTTTACTCCGGATGTATTTATGTTTAACGGCTCAACATTGTATCCGAGTGACTTTGCTGTCGCGATGGCTCTTTCTTTTCTTGTCTCTGGTTCTTTATCGAGGAATGCAGCTAGCCATTCTGCTGGATAATAGTTAAGTAAATAAGCACACTGGTAAGATAATACACAGTAGGATACAGCGTGTGACTTGTTAAAACCATATCCTGAAAAGTATTCAAAAGTTTCCCAAAGTTCTCTTGCTTCATAGTCTTTCATTCCTTTCTCGACACAACCACGTTTGAATTTGTCGAAGATCTTGTCTTTTTCTACCTGGATTTCACCAGTACCTTTCTTAGTAAGTAGTTTTCTAAGCTTGTTACCCTCGTCTAGAGTTAGATCTTTGCCTAATTTGTGCGCTAACATAGCAATCTGCTCTTGAAAAATAAGAAACCCATATGTTTCCTCAGTCACCTCGCGGACGTGCTTGTTAATATACTCTACGTCCTCTGGGTTAGACTTGGCACCTATATACTTTCTATCAACTCCTGCACCTAGGGGGCCTGGGCGGTAGATGGATGTGATGGCTGATAAATCGATAATATTATCTGGTCTCGCGTTCTTGCAGAACGATTGTGCTCCAGTTTCTGTGAACTGGAAAATACCTGCCCACTTCCCCTTGTGGAAAATATTTTCCCACACTGATCGATCTTCCAGATCTATCTTTTCCGGATGAAGGTTTTTATCATAGAATTCTTTGATATCTGAGAATGTAGGATTCTGCATGCCGTGATGGCGCTTTAAAATTCTCTCGATGGCGCCTTCGAGCATACGAAGCGAGGCGAGACCAAGAATATCGAATTTAATAAAACCCATCGGCTCCAAATGTCTTACATTCATACCCTCAGACCAAGGCGTTTGTCGAACTCCGCCCGAATTGATAAGCGGCATCCACTCATCTAGATTCTCACCTACAACAACCCCGCCGGCGTGGCGAGATGCAGATCGAGTTTGACCGTACAATTTCTCGATGTGAGTCTTGATGTCTGGGTGCTTTACGAGGAATGCCTGCAGGGATTCCGAGAACTCCATCAACTCTTCGAATGTGGGAGCGTATACTCCGGATGTGATTCCATGTTTTGCTTTCGCTCGGGGGGTAGCTTCGTAAACCATCTTGCTCGTCACATTATTTACTTCCGTAAACTCGATACCGTAGAACTTGGATATGTCTTTAATGAGAGATCGCAACTGAAGTGTGTTCCAGTTTGTAATAGGCACTACAGAGTTGTCGCCCCATTGATCAATAAGAACCTCTTTCAACACCATGGGATCAGAAACGTCATAGTCGATGTCTGGATACCCAGAACCGCCTTTGGTCAAGAACCTTTCAAACTGAAGTCCGTACTTGATGGGGTCGACCTGAGTTATGTTTAGAACGTATGCGACGAGGGATCCTGCAGCGGAGCCGCGGCCGGCTCCCACTAACTGCTTATCTACTGCGACATCCGCGATGGACTTCATAGTCAGAAAATATTTAGAGAAACCTCTTTCTTCGATAACACTGACTTCGTGTTTGAGTCGATGAACATACTCTTGATTTGTGTGCAGACAGAGCGACCTGAGACCCTCAACACAAAGGGCGGCCAAGGTTTGACCCGCAGTGGAACCCTCTGGGACGACAAAGTCTGGTAAGCGTACCGTGTTGTCTGGCAAGAATGTTTCTATTCTTTCATGTGCGATTTGGTGCGTCTTAATAATCGAGTTGAGAACTAAGTCATCATCATACTCAGCTCCGCACTCTTTCGAGTACTTTTTATAAGACTCGAACATTTGATCTCCATTCTTTGGATACAACTCATAACCAATTTCTTCGACAGAAATCGGAAGCTCATCCGATAAGTAGTCTGGCTTACCCTTACCTAGCCATCCGAGTCGCTTATAGAGTTCTCGATCTTTCCAGACATCCGCATTATAATAGTGCGAGTCTGCAGTAGAAATAAGGTCCACACCAAACTCTTGATGCATTTGAATAATGTATCGATTTAGTTCGTGTTGCTCTGGCACGTTATTCCACTGTAGCTCTCCATACCAGCGATCTCCGAAAATTTCTTGCATTTTCTGCGTAGTCTTGCGCATTGCTGCAAGTATTGCATCCGGCCCAGTGTCCCTATTCTCCCAATAATTTCCCGCATAAACACCGCCTAGGCAAGCAGATGCGGCAATGACACCTTCGCTATGCTTCTTAAGTAGAGCATAATCTACGCGAGGGTAACGGTAGAAGTTGTCGCCACTGTATGAGCGAGATATCATCTTAAATATATTTTGTAGACCGGTCTGATTCATCGCTAGCAAAATGAGGTGTCTTCTGCGGTTTAGGACAGACTTAATCTTCTTTTTTGAAGCGCCCTCATCTTCGACAGTTGTTCCGGAGTTGTCTGCTTCGTAGTCTGACTTCTTTTTAGAGGCCTGTTTGATTTCCTCATATTCCTCTTTCCACTTTGCAACTGACGGGATGAAGTATGCTTCACAACCAAATATAGGTTTAAATTCTTTGCCGGCTTTCTTCATCTTCTTTGCATGTAACACTTGCCAAGCTAGGCCATTCATATTGCCATGGTCGGTGAGCGCAAGTGCGTCCATACCGTTATCATGGGCGAAGTCCATGTGCTCTGGTGGATAGCCAAGGGCGTCAAACGGAGAGCCCGCGACGGAGTGGGCATGTAACCCTACGAATGGAATTTTACTTGTTGTTCTAGATGTCATTCACTAACTCTTTCATTTCCTCAATTACTTCTAGCAACTCTTTCTTTAATGTTGCTCTATCAAATATGTACAAGTCCATTATAAACCTTTGCTGGTCATTTGTCAACAAATTAAAGTTATCTGGAAAATTAACTGCCTCCTTAACGTGCGTTGGTATATTGTCGTAAACTTCCTGTAATTTTTCAAATGTCATCTTCTGTTATCCTCCTGTGATAATATGGTTTCATAAATTGCTTTGTTGGTCTAGAAAGTTTTAGACCTGAACAGTAATATTCTTGTAAGTTTTTCCAGGTATCTAAACTGTGATACTGGTCGATTTCAACTTTCTTATCTATCGATACTACATCGATATCAAATATTTTGTCAAGTGTAAAATTGCGACTTGACCACCTTTCAGAAGCATCTATGTTTCTGCTTCCTCCGGTGCACTGATTTTTAATATGATGCTTGAACTTGGGCCAATCTTCTGGAAAAAATGTAAATGCTAAATACTTGTTATCCCTTACTGTCTGTCCTTCGTGCGATAAAAAGAAAGACTGAGTTCCCCTGATTGCGTCCCTGTGGCTCCTTACAACGTCAGAATCATACACTCCGTACGGGAAAGATACAAAATATTTTGTTGGTCTTACCCACTGACTCATCTTGTCAGATATCTGAAATGCCATTAGTGCACCGTGTAGTGCGGACCACCCCAAACTGTCCCTCCTGTCTACATCCTTCTGCGTCATTGGTGTGTAAAAAATTGGTATCCACTTTTCATGATATTGTTTGTTTTTAACAAAGTCTTTCTCCTCGAAGTACCTGGGTGACATTACATAGTCTCCTAGCCTTTCTTTAATCAGAGGCGCCACGTCGTCACCGCACACGATCCAAATACTATCACATCCAGCATGAGCACATTCGTAAACAGACCGGTCGAGCGCTAGCAAGCCCTCCCTCAATGGCTGCAAATAATCGGGCCATGGAAAGCCAAAGGAATTCTTCCAACCAGTGAGAGGTATTATTGCTGCGAGGTTTCTACCCTTTGGAGGACTCTTCAATTATTTCCCCCAAAGACTTGTTTAAAAACTTAATATTTTCAGTATCGACATATACGTTGTTGTCTTTCTGATAGGAAAGTCTCCTAACGTGAACGACTTTCGGTTTTCTATATTTTGGCTTTCCGCTTTCGTAATTTTTCATAAATCTTCCCTGTACCCCTATTGACTTAAGGTGCCTCTCTACCACAAACCTAACAATTGAATCTGAATAGTCAAACAAATTTAACTGTTCTTGTGTCAATTCAGATTCCACAACACAGTCAGTTATAAAATCTGAGCCGTCGACCCTGCCGGAACAATAAAAATGAAGAGATTTTGCAAAGTCGCGGTTTTCGACCAATGCAGGCAACTCGTATCTCCTTGGGCCCAAAATTGAAAGCTCGAAATCATCATAAACTATAAACGTCTTGTCCTTGGCTAGCCTAATGTCGTTCTCTAACTCGATTCCACTAGCATTAAAGACGAAAAGTTTTTCAAAAGCATATTTAAAGACCGTATTACCGGTAGTGACCCGAATCATGTCATCTGTAATTCGGATAGAGCTAGTTTCTTGAAACGAGACTCTTCTTGATAAGAGTCCTAATATTAAATTTATTTTTGTCCAAACCTGTTCATCAGAGTCTAAACCAAATAGGGGTATTGACGTTTTATGATAAAACAGAGATGGCGCCTTTCTTGTTGGTATGAAAAAACAACCACTTACAAGAGCATAACAAGCAGCTTCAACTGTTGAGCCTATCACAAAACTCTTCAGTAGCATATTCCCATTTTATAATCATAGCGTACACCTAGAGAGGCTGGAAAGAATCCCTGGCGGTTTGTTCTGTTGGAACTTTGCCCTGATGATCCCAAACATATGTCATCTAAGATAGACATTAAATCATCATACATTTGCTGTTGGTTGCGAGATAGTTCAAAAACAGTTCCATTGCCGCTTGTTACATAATTATTCCAAACACGGGCCCGACGCTCTGCAAAAGCATAAAACTTTAAATTTGGAGTCGACTCAAGTGCCTGTAAGACCTGATCTGTAGTGACTCTNGGNACCANNTAAGACTGNGCGAATTCNTCNCTAAANANNANNATAATCCTNTCNGCGTTTGNNCNCCANTTNANNTTGAAGAACTTCAANTCNGGGNTTGAACCCATNCNNTTNGCCCAAGTTGCNTTGGCNAANNTNTAGTNAAANTTTCCAGAAATNTTCTGAAGTGNNANCATTATNGCATCCTTNAANTGCTCNTTTCCTGTNTGNTTNTCAAANTGNCCCACATTNGCAAANGCTGTCAANAACTGNTCGAACTCGGTAATNTCAGACTGAAGTATNANCATCTCNTGNGTGCCNCNTGGGGTGNTNGCNGCNTTNGGTCCNACTANCAAACCCCACTTCAANTTNTCTTCNGCTGCNAAGTCTTGNGCNAANCTGTTCATTGCCATNCTTACNGCNTTGATNTANTTCTCCATAGAACCAGACCAGTCAACTAAAAANAAAATNTCTGTTTCTGGAATNTCNTCNCCATAGTCNACNACTCCGTCACANTCATTGTCNGCNCCGTCGCAAATCTCNACNCTNGGNNCNANCTCTCCNCCNCANANGTCNACNACTTGNCCNNNATTGAGGGCTNTGCCCATACCANTGNCCNCTGTTNCANGTCTGTGCTNACCNGGNGCNCANACACCAACANTCAANGTTCCCTCTGGTCCAGTGTAACANTNNCTGAGTGAGTTGNTCNTCCACNAGNNCATCNCAGTCTTCNTCAAAGTTNTTGCAAAGCTCTGGGTTNGTNGGNATGCCTGCNAACTGATCNCAAGGTTGANCNTCTTCTANNTCTGGTATCCAATGGCANAGGGCNAAACATTCCGTCATCTGCGTAACTTGACANTCTTCNTTNANACATTCGCANGTCTTGAATCCCATACCACAAGTCAATGGAGGTTCCATGCAGGGCACCAATGCTCCCACTGACTCTGGTGGACACTGACAATTTAAGCCTTCGTCTACTAGATTATCGCAGTCATTGTCTTCTCCATCACACTCTTCATCTGTTGGCCTCTGTGCTGTGCAACCTATCCAGTCACCATTTGCACAAATTTCCAGTCCTGAGTTGCAAATGGTGGTGCATTCTCTTATAAGTTGTTCATCGATAGAGTTGTCACAGTCATTATCGAGGCCGTCGCAGATATCTTCTGGTACTTGTCCACAACCGCCGCAGGCGTTTAATTGATTCTCATCTATGTTTCCGTCACAATCATTGTCAACGCTATCGCACACCTCCTCTTCTTCAAAGCAAGTTACGCATTCTCCGTAATAAAGCCTACCCTTATCACATCGAACTTGCTGCGTACCGGCAGTTCCGTTTATCTCGCAATCATATGTAAGAGTGAAATCCTCGTTGATGCCGGGAGGGCAATCAAATGCATGTTGACACCCGGTCTCTTCAATGATCTCAGCTGGTGGGCAGTTCGGATCACGATTACGATCACAGGGCACCAGGTCTTCATCACAAATATCAAGAATTGCATATTTCGCTTGGATTTCTACTCCTCTAGGTGGGCAGTACCAAGTCTGTTCTTGGCAGCAGTTTGGGTTACAATCACAATATCTAACATGGGTGTTTGGGAGATTGACACACGGGTCGACCCATACATCTACCGTGATGTCTGGTATAACAATAACTTGAATGTCGTGTGTTCTAGCATCTGGTACCAGAGTTCTGGATTGCTCCATATCTGTTCCGCTAACTATAGTTTCATCGCTGCAACTAACAATTGCCAGAAAGCAAACGGCATATACGCCTAACTTTTTTAACATAACCTAACCTTTTATAATATCCTTTTTTTGTAATACATCTAGTGCCCGCATTGTAAAAGCACAAACCTTTATCTACATTACCCTTAGCATAAACTCTAATATTGTAGGAAAGTATCTGTGCTCCAACTTTTATCGACACTTTTGGGTCCTTGAGCTGCTGACAGGTGTACTTACGATTCTTCGTTTCAAGTCCGCCTGTCCACTTGGGAACAACCTGTGTCAGGCCGCAGGCGCCAGCATGGCTGACTACACTTCGAAAGAAACCACTCTCAACATATATGACCGCCGCGAGGAGCGCGGGGTCTAAAGAGTTGCGCTGCGATTCAACTCTTATATCGTTCTCATACTTGCACAAACTGCGATGCTGATAGCCGGTTAAATCTAGGTTTTGATAGGCCAACAGGCACAGTGAAAGTAAAAATGCCATTACTTTTCCATCTTGTGTTTCATATAAGACTCAACAGAGTGTGGAAAATATTGTTCTACTATCTTCAGGCAAGCCTTAGCAACCTGTTGAATCTCCCACTGTGCCCCCTCGTGCACACGTAGTGAGACAAATTTCAACAAATTGTGTAAATTTACAGTACCATAATATTGAGTGTATAAATTTTGGGGCAAAACCCCCCTTGCTTGTTCTCTGCAGACGCCTGATTCAAGCAAGGCCTGAAACAACCTCATACACTCCTTGTGGTGAGTCTTTATTTGGCCTGACGCGGAAGCCATGGTCGGAGACCCATCCCGGTTTGACTCCAAAAGCGGATCAATCAAATCACTTGTGCTTGCTTGTCTGTTTGATTTGTGTTGCTTTCGAAACATATCAGGCTCATAAAACTCAATATCTACAGAAGTGTATCTACGAGATATTTCATTATAAGCCCAAGTGCGATGCCTGTGATGCTGGCTCCTAATAAACAAAGGAACGGTAAAGCGAAACGTGATGGCGCAATGTTCGAATGGCGAAGAGTGATTATGGGCCATAAGGTAGTTAATAAGTTTAACATCTTTTTGATCTACTTCTTCTTTTTCCGAACCAAAGGAGACGCGCGCTGCATTAACAACTGACAGATCCGTACCCATATGTGAAATGTATTCAACCGCACCTATACCGTCCTCAAATAATTCAACTCTCATTGGGCCTCCGATAAACGCCCACTACATAGTTCTCAAGTATTAGGTAGTGAGTTTTATCTTTGAGTACCACTTCTTGAATCATTGACCGGTCTACGACAATTTTGTTATTATCAATATTCTCGTAGCGCAAGTGGCGAAACTGTTTATCACAGTCTTCCGCTATATCAATCACGCTCGCCTCAATATACTGTGCCTGTTCTATCTTGTAGTCATCCGGTAAAATAACCCCGGAATCTGTTTCGTTCTTTTGAACGTGTGGTACTATCAAAAGGTGCCTGTTTGCAGGCTTTAGTGCTTCTACTCTAGAGACCATTGATTCTCCCCACTGAGCGCTGACACTTGTTGACGTAATCTGTCAGAATTTCCATGTCGGTTTCAGACTTATACAATCTATATGCTTTTACAGCTAGACGCATTTCTTGCTTTGTTAGCCAACCGTTCTCGTCGTAAGACTCACGCAGGTCTTTACGTTGTTCCTTGAATGGCTCCATTGCATCTTCAATAGCCACAAAAGTTTTAATGTAGTTTGCGAGGTGCTCCTCTTTGGTTAGTAACTTATCGTTGTTGGAACTCATAATTTGTCCTTTCTTGTTGAGTTGTATTACAATAATAGTATATTTTAACAGGTATGTCAAGTGTTTTTAAACGAATTTTACTTCACATGCGCCGCCGGCACAGGCGACTTCTCCTTTAAGGTCAGTGTTGTCCTCTTCCTCTGTAACCTTAGTGAGGTCTATAGAAGTTAGGGATCCCAGAAGCGCCTCATAAGTCTCTTTTGAACAGTCCTCAAAAGGTGCTTGTTTATATGTGTGGTCCGAAAAGGGCAAAACGGAGAGACCATTGTAACTGCTTCTATTTTCCCACATCCAGTCACCGACATCAACCCATTCGGTTTCCTTAATCGAAATAGTTGCTGAAATGTTGTGTGTATTTTGGCCTTTTCGAAAGCCGGGCTTAACCCACTCGTCTGTAACCGATTTGACTCTTCTCAGAAGTTGCAATGCTGATTCAGTTCTCAAGATAGAACCCTCCGGAGACTTCTGAGGGATGGAGATGACTGCAGTGGTATGCGGGCTAAAGTATTCATCTTCAACAAGTTCTGGATGGTTCGTGCTCAAGTAACTGTAGATTGGCTCGTTTTTTCCTACACGGATGCGTCGAACGTAATAATCGTTGTGCCACGCATGTATACCAGAACTGGTACCGAGAGTCAGAGAAGTGGTTCCGGCAGGCTTAACACATGTGGTGCGGGCCGCCGGGTTGATGCCTAACAATTCAGCAACTCTAGTATTTTCTTCCTTAACGCAAGCCGCGGCTTGTTTCATATCTAGGGCCAAAACAGCGCCCGAGGCGATGCCAGTCATTGACACACCAATTAGTGCATCTTTTTCTGTTGTTCTTCGCCATATGTCACGAAGATAGTGAAAATCCGTGTAACTTGCTTGCAAGGTGCCAATAAACGATGCCGCGCGAACACGGTCGTTAAGATCTTCCTGGGATTCTACATTTGATACGTTCACCTCTGTAAGATTGCAAAATTGATATGGCCTTAACCCAATCTCACAACAAGGATTTGTACCCCAGTCTTTATCGTTAGAAAAGTAAAATCCGGGTTCACCCGCGCCAGAGGCCTTCACTCTGTCCCATAGGCTCATGAAATATTCTTTATTAATCTTGTGACGCAACAAAACCACAGAATTATTCGCTCTGCCTCTTTGTGGATTGGTCTCCCACCAGTTTCCGGTTTTTGCAGCAATCATATCCTCGTCATCTGCTGAAAACAAAGAAATAAGGGCTGCTCTACGGATGCCGCCGGCCAGTACAGCGTCTGCTATGTGACATATCATGTCATGTACTTCGATTGGTTTTAGCTTATCTCCATTTTCTTTTTGAGAGAGCATGCCCTCTAGCTTTACCAAACACTCTCGCAGTGGTTGGGGCCCTGGTGCTTTACCCCCGGAAGTAATAAGAGCAGCGCCCTTTGGACGAATGTCTGAGTAATCAAAACGGAGTCTAGATCCTCCAATAAAATAAGAACGGACCAGTGTCTTTACAGCGTCTGCCCAACCCTCAATGGAATCGTTAACCAAGAATCGACGTGTTCGCTTCATATTAGGTCTTGTGATTTCTGGGAGTTTCTCAACGTGATGCTGCTGTACTGAATATCCGACTCCAGTTCCTCCAAGCAGCAGAAACATGGCTTCACCAAAACAACGCCAGTCGTCAGCAGGCATAAAAGCACAGTTAAAAATTCTGTTAGGAGCTACTTCAATTGGTTTGCCGCCAAACTGCATCGAGCGCATTGATGGCAACACTCTTTTATCAAAAACATGTTTATACGCCTTCCTAATCTGCAGTTCAAGTTCTGGAAACTTTTTGAGGTGCATGTTCATATTTCTAGTCACTAGCTCCTCCCATGTCTCTCTCCTCTTCTTGTCCTCCAAGTACCTGGCATATTTCATATGCACTGTTATTTCTGATAAAATTTGATTTGATAGTTCCATTTATTTTCCTCCTTCTTTCTTAAAAACTTTATACTTCTCTTTCAGACTAGCCAGCCTTTCTGCAGAAGATTTTTGGATAATATCATTGGCAGTTTCACCGGTTTTGGGCAAAACTTTTATCTTCACATTACTCGTGTCCATAAACAGTGGATACACTAATCCATCTGGGCCGTTCCTGTTCTTTGCAACAAAGATACGACCCTGGTTTGTGTTCTTGTCTTCCACGGTCCTAGACACCGTGAAAATAAAATCAGCTACAAAGCATTTATTGAACGCCTCGGAGATTGACTCCATCGTGATCACTTCTGCGTTCAACCCAGATCTGTTAGTTTGTGATGCTGTCCAGAGTGGACACTCATAAATTTGAGCTATTCCTCTAAGCTCTTCGTAAATAGTTTCGAGCTGGTGCCTTTTCTCATCTTTTCTGCTATTTTCTGGCCGGATCAGATCTCCATAGTCGACTATGATCATGTCTGGACTAAAATTTCGCCTTTTTAGCTTCTCAAGGTGATTTTTGATTGTCTGGATATTCGCGCTTCTTGTGGGATATTCTTTGACAATAAGCTTACCTTCCACTTCCTTGATTTCATCATAAATCTTTTCTTTGAACACCACTAGGTTTTTTAGTTCAACGCCAGTAATAGCAGCGTCGTAGCGACCAGCAACAACAGTATCAGAAAGTTCCAATGTGTAGTGTAATACATTTTTCCCGGCCTTAAGCGCCGCTGCCCCGAGATGTACAAGTACCATTGATTTCCCAGCACCAGTAGGAGCAACAACAACGCCAAGCTCCCCTTTCCCAAGACCTCCNTTAGAAATNTCATCAANGTCNTGCCANCCCGTNGNAATNGGGTNNCGAGCNCTTTTTAANNAANCGAGCNTCAAANTCTGCAANNTANTCNTATCCTAANGTNTTNTCNGANCCTANTTTNANNGCATTNTCNATNACTTTCGANACTTCNTCNAAAGANGANGATTTNATNAGTTCNACNGATTTAATNANNGCTTCTTTNAGNTTTTGNTTTTTNCANAANTCNAGNGCNGTNTCTTTNATNAANTCNGCNCCGTCNGGNANNTCNCCNTTNGCCAANACNCNNGCNTANTANTCNCTGATTCTNNNCTTNACGGATTCNGCNTCTCCNTCCAAACCNGTNCGNATGATGGANNNCATNATNTTAGNTGTGGGGTGGACTCCATACTTNTCTCNATACTCCNTGATNTTTNTNACAAANACNCNCAAATGCTTNAATTCNAAAAANNNCAGNTCNAANACTTCAAACATTTGATCNGCNAANGTTCTGTCATTCAAAANAAGNTGACANAGGTCTTCTTGAAANGNTTTTCCAAACTTNGAGAAGCTTTTNTTNTCNTGNTCCATCTNNACTTCCTTNNGTNTTTATACTGACTNTANNACAAATNATNNNGAAAANGAAGNGATAATNTTGTTNAANCTTTGNTCNANNTCNNNNGTAGNNACAGTCAAGTACNCCNTCNTGNANCATNAGTTTTCTTANTTCCGTNTGATTGTANTGNGGCTTATANTGCTCAAACGTATCGTCNATCCCTTGTTTGGCNTGNATNGATAGCATNGGCGAAGATANCTGCATAATATCATAATTGTTNTCTATTAACTCCTCNTTTTCTAANATNTTNGTNNANACTTTNTGTTTNTTNTCNGNNTTNTCNCANTCNGNGATNACATCAGATAANTAGTANNNNCTNTCTTCTTTTAGAAAAGAAAANCGTTTTGCNACTGTTTCCATACCAACNCTAGGNACNCCNGGNANNTTATCNGAAGAGTCNCCNACAATTGCTCTNGCCAAAGCAAAGTTTGTTGGATGAATCCCAAACTTATCTACAATGCCGTTCTTATTCAGATACTCTTTTTGGATTGGTCGGTGTAGGATGGTTTTATCATCCAACAGTTGTATAAAATCCTTATCTGCGGACACAATCACTTTTTGCCAGTCAGAAAACATCGTGGTGCTTTTAACATAAGAGATCACATCGTCCGCTTCCACTAGTGGCTCCATAAACTGGATCACCGGGGTTTGATTAAAATATTCGACGACTCTCATTTGCTGCCAGACCCTGTTATCTAGAATGTCTTCCTCGACCATACCAACTTGTGACCAGTTAGTTCTAGGTGGTTTTCTACCACCCTTGTAGTTTTTGTTCATAGCGCGGCGCTTTTTAGATCCACCCTTACCATCCCAAACCAATACCAGTAGATCTGGCTTCACCTCTCTTGTCAACTTGTTGAGGATATTGATAAACGTCCTCATTCCACCAATAGGAGAGCCGTTTGGGTTCTTACTAGGGTCTACTATATATCCGCGGATAAACTGGTTGTACGCGTCTACTATCATCATTCTTTTCATTGTTTTCTCCAAATAAAAAGCCCGGCGAAGAGCCGGGCTTGTGTGAGTGACTATTCTGTCGGCGGATTTTCGTCCGCGTCGTAGAAGTCGCCTGCATTGCCTTCTCTATTCTTGAACTTCATAATAACATCTTCTTCAATAATAGTCAAGACACTTTCTCTGAATTTT
>NHIO02000029.1 GCA_002171975.2 Flavobacteriales bacterium TMED191 | reverse complement strand
AAGTCCAAGTAATCCATTTTAGATTTAATATCAGAATCGTTTAAACTTTCTATATATGAGTTGAAAACTTTTTCATCGATCAGTTTATTATTTATCGACTCTGATGTCATACCTAGATTCACAAATACATCCCAAGCTTTTGCAAAACCAACTTTTCTTAAGGTTCCTCTAACAATAGTCTTAGCATCAGATAGATTATATTTCTTTTGATAATGTAATGAATCACGATTAGCATATGATTCAAACAAACCATGATTAGGAATACTAACTTTTTCTAAATTTGAAAAAACCTGATTATAATCAAAGGTCTTTATAGAGCCATTTTTAAGATATGATGCCCCAGCATTTCCTGCAAGAATAACATTTTTTGGGTTCCAAGTGAATTTATAATTCCAAGGATTATTATCAGATTGAGGAGCTATTAGTCCTCCACAGAATGACTTGAATACAGTAATACGGGCACCTTTTTCATTTAATTTATCTATCATATCCATGGCGGATATATGGTCAATACCTGGATCAAGACCAATTTCATTCAAAATGAGAATGTCCGCTTTTTTTGCCTCTTCATCTAATTTCGCAATATCATCAGAAACATATGATGCCGTAATTAAATTTTTTTTAAATTCTATACAATCTTTTGCTACTATATAATGAAACTTTGGGGGGAGCATAGAAATAATTAGATCTGATTTTGCAATATATTTTTTTCTTAAAAGATGATTATTAATGTCAAGATTTATAAATGAACATAAATCTTGGTGAATAAAAGATTGTATGAAATTATTATGATTATAATCTGCTAAAACTAGATTTATATTAAGTCTTTTGGAATTGACAGCTAAATACTTAACTAAAGTATGTGTCGATCTACCAAGCCCTAATAATAAAACTGTTTTCATAATTTTTAAAAAAATAATAATTTTATTTGACAACTAAATAAAATAAATACATAAATTAGTTTTATCTAAAATTTATAAGATGAAAAAAATACTTCTAGTTTTTACTGCATTAATGTTATACCCATCTATTTCCAATGCAAATGATTGCAACTTTATTATGGACCAAGAAAGGATGGAAATAATTATTAATCAAATGAATAAACAATCTGATGACAACAAAAAATTAAATATTATTAAAACTTATTTACAAAGATTATGTTTTGATACAAATCAAATGCTGTCTATTCAACAAGTTTTTGACTCTAAAGAAACTAAAGATGATTTTTTTCTTTATTCCAAAGACTTCATAACTGACTTAGAAAATTACAACCAAATTAAATTCAAATAATTTTTTATTCAAAATAAAAATTTTAAGATGAATACGATTGGAAAAAATTTACCGGTTGATATTAATAATTTTATTACCAATAATAAAAATATAACATGGGACTTATCTTCTGAAGAACTTGTTAATAAAACCATATCTATGAATATGGGTAAATTATGTAAAAATGGTGCACTAGCAATTGATACTGGTGCATTTACCGGGAGATCACCTAAAGATAGATTTATTGTAAAAGATCGCGAGACATCAAAAAATGTTGACTGGGGAGATATTAATCAAATATGTGAAGAAACAAACTATAATAAATTAAAAAATGATTTAATTAAATACTTAACTAATAAAAATACTTTTGGAAGAAGAGCATATGCATGTGCCGAAGAAAAATTCCAACTTAATATTTGTTTAATTACAGAATATCCATGGTCTAATTTATTTGGATACAATATGTTTCTTAGACCATCTAAAAAAGATTTAATAAAATTTAAACATAATTGGACAATTTTATGTGCTCCAGGATTCAAAGCAAATAACCCATCTCAATATGGGGTCAGGCAGGAAAATTTTTCAATTATTAATTTTAAAGAAAAAGTGATTTTAATTGGCGGATCTGGATATACTGGTGAAATTAAAAAGGGAATTTTCTCTGTACTTAATTATACACTTCCTCAACAAGAAAAAGTACTATCAATGCACTGCTCAGCAAATATTGGTGTAAATAATGACACTTCATTATTCTTTGGTCTTTCAGGTACTGGAAAAACTACCCTATCTGCAGATCCTGATAGAAAATTAATTGGTGATGATGAACATGGTTGGTCTAATAATTCGATATTTAATTTTGAAGGTGGATGCTATGCAAAGTGTATTAATCTTTCAGCTGACTCTGAACCAGATATTTTCAAAGCCATTAAAAAAGGTGCGCTTTTAGAAAATATATGTTTTGATAAAAATAATGAAATCGACTTTTCAAACTGCTCAAAAACTGAAAACACAAGGGTAAGCTACCCGATAAATCACATCGAAAATATTGCTAGACCATCAATTGGACCATCTCCTAAAAATATATTTTTTCTTACTGCAGATGCATTTGGAGTACTTCCGCCCATATCTAAATTAACAAAACAACAAGCAATGTATCATTTTATTTCTGGTTACACTTCTAAAATTGCAGGAACTGAGGATGGTATTGTTGAGCCTCAAGCTACATTTTCTGCTTGTTTTGGAGCCCCATTTATGCCTCTTCACCCAACAATGTATGCACAAATGTTAGGTGAAAAAATAGAAAATGAGAATGTCAATGTTTGGTTAATAAATACAGGATGGTCTGGTGGCGAATATGGCATAGGTAAACGTATCAAATTAAATTATACTAGAGCAATGATCAATGCTGCAATGAATAATAAACTAAATGATATAAAATACATTCAACACGAAATTTTTGGACTTTATATGCCTGAAACCTGCATAAATGTACCTTCAAAAATACTGCACCCCATAAACACCTGGAATAATACTCAATCATATCAAGAAAAAGCTAAAACATTAGCTAAATTATTCCAAGCTAATTTTTTTAATATTTCTGAATCTACTAATGATAATGCTAACATAAACAAAGAACAACTTGCATTGATATCAAAAGGTGGTCCTATTCAATTCTAAAAAATTAAATAGAATTACTATGCAACTATTTTATTTAGAAAATTTAACAAAAGACAATCATCTTTCTAAAGAGGAAAGCACTCATTGCATAATTGTTTTACGTAAAAAAATTAATGATGAAATTTTTATAACCGACGGAAAAGGTACCATCTTTAGTACTCACATAATGAATATAAACAATAATAAAGTTCAAATAGGTCAACTTAAGGAGTTGTATTCCAATAAAAGAAAAATAACCACTCATATTGCTATTTCATTAACAAAGAATAGATCAAGATTTGAATGGTTTTTAGAAAAAGTAACTGAGCTTGGAATAGATGAAGTAACTCCATTAATTTGCTCTAATTCTGAAAGAACAAAACTTAACTTACAAAGGGTACAAAAAATATTAATATCTTCTTTAAAACAATCTTTAAATCCCAAACTACCTAAAATCAATAATATTACTTTTTATAAAGATTTTATATCTAAAAATTCAAAAAACACATGCATTGCACATTGCCATAAAAAATCAAAAATAGATTTAAAAGAACATATAAAAGATCAAAAAAAAAATAATTCACTTACTGTTATGATTGGCCCTGAAGGTGATTTTACTGAGGAAGAAATAATTTTAAGTGAAAAATTTAATATACAAGCAGTCAAACTAAGCAATCAAAGATTAAGAACTGAAACAGCTGGTATTGTTGCATGCCATACGATGAATTTATTATTATAATGTGTAAATTTGAATACTTAGTTAAAATATATGCGTAACATATTTTGTTTTTTCATCTCAATTTCCATTTTAAGTTTTTCACAAAGCAGTTATCAACTTGCTACACTAAAATATTCTGGAGGTGGAGACTGGTATGCAAATCCAAGTTCATTAAAAAATTTAGCAATTTTCTGTAATAAAAACTTAAATATGAATATTGATGAGAATTATGATATTATTGAGCCATCCAGTAATAAAATATTTGAATACCCTTATGTTTATATGACTGGTCATGGAAATGTTTCTTTTAGCGATATGGATATAGAAAATTTAAAAAAATATCTAACTGGCGGGGGCTTCTTACATATAGATGATAATTATGGCATGAATAAGTTTATAAGAACAGAAATGAAAAAAGTGTTTCCAGAAAGTGATTTTATTGAAATTCCATATAATCATAATATCTACAACAATATTTACAAATTCCAAAATGGATTACCAAAAATTCATGAACATGACAATAAGGCTCCTCAAGGATTAGCAATTATACATGAAAATAAAATAGTCTGCTTTTACTCATATGAATCTGACTTAGGTGATGGATGGGAAGATCAATCTGTTCATAATAACCCTGAAGACATAAGAATAAAAGCATTACAAATGGGTGCAAATATTATTGGCTACGTAATGGATCAAAACTCAATCAAATGAAAAATTCTATTCAAAATATTATCGCTATTGCAGTAATTGGACTAATGTTTTTTTTAATAACACAAATACAATTATTAATCATATATTTTTTTATTGCAATAGTTTTATCCATAACAATTAATCCATTAAATAATTTTTTATGTAAAATGAAATTATTTAAACGGCAACTTAATAAAACAATTGCTGCAATCATTTGTTTACTAATAATTTCAACAAATGGATTGTTAATTGGATATATACTATCCCCTATTGTTATTGAAGAAGTACAAATTTTAAGTTCTATACAACTAACCGAAGTTCAAAATTTTTTAAACATATTATCGTTAGAAATAAATAAAAAATTTACATCCATTAATATGGATTTAGAACTCAATCTAAAGGATATAATGAACATGTTAGATGTTACATCAATAGGTGGTGTTTTTCAATCCATGATTGGTATACTTGGAAATATTTTCATGGCAGTATTTTCTATTTTATTTATATCTTTTTTTCTAATTAGAGACAAAGCATTATTAAAAGATTATGCAACTAAAAGTCTTGGATATTTCTTGCCAAAATCAAAACAAAAAATCAATATGATTATTTACTTTATAAGAAGATATTGTGCAGGATTATTTATTCAAACAAGTATCTTGTTTATATTATTTGGAATTGGTATGATGATATTAAAACTACCTAATCCTTGGACACTAGCCTTATTTGCTGCTGTTGTAAATATTATTCCTTATTTTGGCCCATTAATAGGACTTATTTTTACTGTAACAATGGTTGGGACATTTTATATAGATCAAAATATGATAGACTTAATTTTACCATTAATAATAAAAAGTTTCATCCTATTTGGCTCAGTACAAACATTTGATAACTTTATTATACAACCGACTATATTTTCAAGAGCATTTAAAGCACATCCGTTAGAAATATTCTTCATTGCTATGGGAGCAGGATTTATTGGAGGAATAATGTGGATGATTATTGCAATGCCTGTATATACAATTCTTCGAATTACATTTTCAGAACTAATTGCGAATTTTGAGTAATTTATTAATATCGTAATCATCAATAAAAGACTTAGTTTTATTAATATATAAACTAAGTTGAGTATCCGAATTAATAAATGGCACTTCTTTTCTATATGAATTTAAAAATCTTCTTATAATAGACGATTTTTTAATATTTCTCAAATCAATAGCTTGAGCAGCATTTAGTAGTTCAATTGATAAAATTGTATTTAAATTATCAACAACTTTATAAAGTTTTGTGGCAGCATTTGCACCCATACTAACATGATCTTCTTGACCATTTGAAGACATAATACTATCTACAGACGCTGGTGTTGCATATTGTTTATTTTGACTAACTATTGAAGCTGCAGTGTATTGAGATATCATAAAGCCAGAATTTAACCCAGGATTATCAATTAAATAAGGGGGTAACTCGCGATCACCTGATATTAACTTATAGACTCTTCTTTCCGAAATACTACCAATTTCACATAATGAAATTGCAAGATAATCCATAGCCATTGCTAGAATTTGACCATGAAAATTACCTGCAGAAACAATTATTTTTTCTTCCGCAAAAACATTAGGGTTATCTGTTACTGAATTTATTTCAGTATTGAAAACCGACTCAACATGACTAATAACATCAAAACAAGCTCCATGAACTTGAGGAATGCATCTAAATGAATATGGATCCTGGACATATTTTTTATTAGAGTTAAAGACATCGCTATCTTTTAAAATACTTAAAATTAATTCAGAAGTATAAATTTGGCCTGGATGAGGTCTTATTTTAGAAACTAAATTAATGAATGGATTATTATTGCATTGAAATGCCTCTAGAGAGATAGCAGCAATTAGATTAGATAAATAATATAGTCTTTTCGCTGATAAAGTGCACCAAACACCATAAGCAGTCATAAACTGTGTTCCATTTAACAAAGCTAACCCCTCTTTATAAGAAAGAGCAATCGGTTTCCGATTCATTTTCTTAAATGCATTTGAGGTTTTTAAAACTTTCCCATTTAAACTTACTTCTCCTTTACCAAGTAAAGGAAGAGATAGGTGCGCAAGAGGAGCTAAATCACCTGAAGCACCAAGTGAACCTTGTTCATAAATAACAGGTAAAAGACCAAGATTATAATAATCTATGAGTTCCGATATTAATTCTATTCGAACACCCGAAAAACCAAAACTTAATGATCTGATTTTTAATAGTAATATTAGCTGTACAATGTGTTCAGGAACAATTTCACCAGTACCACACGCATGAGATAGAATTAAATTTTCCTGTAAAAGTTTAATTTTATCTTTTTCTACTTCAGTCTCACATAAAGACCCAAAACCAGTATTAACACCATAGATTAGTGAATCTTCTTGATTAATAGTATCATTTAAAAAAATATTTGACTTGTTAATTTTAGAAATTGATGTTGGATTTATTAAAATCTTTTGTTGAGTATTTAATAAAGATTCAAATTCAGTTAAATAAAGATTTTTTTTTGATATGTCAAAATATTTTTTACTCATCAGCTTAAAGTATTTTTTTAAACTCCGCAAAAGTCATTGATTTTTGATCTCCTGTTTGCATATTTTTTACAGTTAACTTTTTATTTTTTAATTCATTTTCACCAATTATAACAACAAATTTTACTAATCTTTTATTAGCATAAGCCATTTGTTTAGAAATTTTCAAATCAGTGGGATATAATTCTACTGACTTACCAAATTTTCTAATTTCTGAAATATATAATTGAGCTGCTTCAGCTTCCTTCAAACCAAAATTAATAAAAAGAACATCCAAATCACTTACAAGAGTTTCTGGAAATAAATTAAAGGATTCAAGTTCAAGAAATAGACGATCTAACCCTAATGAAAGTCCAACACCACTTAAGTTTTTAGAACCAAATTTATGAGTTAAATTATCATAGCGTCCTCCACCAGCTAAGCTGATAGATTGGTTATTTTTTGAGGGGACTTCTAAAATAAAACCTGTGTAATAGTCTAAACCTCTAGCTAATGATAAGTCGAAGTCTACAGATTTTAACATTTTATTTTGTTCACACTGATTAAAAATAAATTCCAATTCCTTTAAACCATTCCTTAATTCCTTATTGACCTTAAAATTTTTTAATAAATAATCTCTTTTTTTAAAAAACATACCTTTTAATAGAAATAAATCTTTAATCTTTAACACTTTGTATTCTGAAAAGCCTTTTTGAGATAAAATATCACATATTTTTTCTAATCCCAATTTATTTAGCTTATCAATTATAATACAAAAATCAAAAAATGTAATGCTGTTTGTTTCAAAAGAATTAAAAACGCCCTCTAAGATTTTTCTATTACTAATCTTAATTACCATATTAGTTAAACCTAAAATGTTGAAAATTGATCTTAATAAAGAAAGAAGGTCAAATTCCGACCATAATGAGGTATCTCCAACTATATCAGCATCACATTGAACGAACTCTCTTAACCTACCCTTTTGAGGTCGATCTGCCCGCCAAACCTTACCTATTTCATACCTTTTAAATGGAAAAACTAATTTCGATTGATTCTGGGCAACATATCTAGCAAGTGGGATTGTTAAATCATACCTTAATGCTTTTGTGCTTATTTTAGAAGAAAGCTTCTTAGATGTTAATTCAGATTGATTTATGTCTATTTTTGATAAATAATCACCGCTATTAAGAATTTGAAAAACTAACTTATCTCCTTCATCTCCGTAACTGCCAATTAAATTAGATCTCTTCTCAAGTGCAGAAGTTGAGATGGGAAGAAAACCAAAAGATTCAAATTGTTTTTTAATAATTGAAAGTAAATAATCCCTTTTCAAATTTTCTAAAGAATTAAAATCAGGCATTCCACTAAGTGAATAATTTTTTTTCATAAAAAATCAATTAATGACTATAAAAATAAACAAACTTTAGTGTTATAATTTATATATACTAATTTTGTTTTAATAAAAAAATTAAAAATGAAAAAATATACTCCTTTATTGCTAATCTTGATTTTTTTAATGTCACATGTTAATTTATATGCTCAAAAAGAAAAAAAAAATATTTTAAATGCTGAATCAATTATTGACAATTATATAAAAAGTATTGGAGGAATTAAGAAACTCCAAAAAGTTAAATCATTACAAAAAAAAGTAAGTATAGAACTTGAAGGACTATCTAGTTTAAAAATAAATTCAGAAATAATATATCAAAGTCCCAATCTATACTATTCATATGTCAATAGAGAGATTGCTGATTTGAAACAGGTTTATATTACAAAATATAATGGAAAAAAATGTACTATAAGTCAGATTTACAATGATAATGAAACTAACACAATAATTCAAGAAGAACTTTTAAAAGAAAAGATACAAGATTTTTATCCTTTTCCAATTCTAACTCAAAAATTAAATGATACAAAATTTGAATTAAAAGAAATTATTCAAGATGAAACACAGAAAATATATAAAATACTACAAAATCAAGCGAACATCAGAGATAGTATTTTTTTATATTTCGATTCAAAAGAATTTCTTCTCAGAAAAAAAGAAAAAATCAATCCTAACAATACTACGATAATTGAGTATTATGATTATACAGAGTATGATGATATTATTTTTCCATTTAAAGAAACAAAAACTATAATTATAAATGGTAAAAATGCACAATCAAGTTCTAGTACAATTAATCAAATCACAATAAATAAGGAACATGCCATTGACATCTTTGAATAAAAAAGGGGGGCTATAGCCCCCCTTTCATTTCAGTAATTTATTTACTTATGCTTTCTTTACCAACGGTAATCCCGTTCTAGCGCTTTCAACAACTTGTTTTCCAGCTGGTAAATCACAAGCATTTGATCTTTGATCTCCTGCAAAGTAATAAATAGTTTGATTTCTGCCACCTCTTAGAGTAACATCTTTTGAATGTAACCAGTAAGTTTTTCCCTTACTATTTTTGTGTGAATAAGCCATAATACTTAAATTTTTAATTAAATTTCAGAATGAATATAATAATTATTAGGCAATTCTTATCTATAAAATCATATTTTTTTTATTAATTTTTTATTTGTGTAATGATTTATACATGTCATTAATAAAATTTATACATTTAATGAGATAAAAATAGATATTAAATTATAAATAAATGAAACTACAAGACCAGATAATTAATAGAGGTGAAACCTTGTTTAAATACAGAGGTCAAATGCCTTTAATTTTACTTTTAGCTGCCATACCAGTTATCTTTAATAGTAGTTATTATAATTCAATAGGAGTTGAATTACAATCTAGTTTTCAATGTACAGCTATATTTATTGCCTGTTGTGGACTATGCTTGAGATATTATACAGTAGCAACTTCTCCGGATGGAACATCAGGTAAAAATAGAAAAAAACAAGTAGCTAATGAATTAAATACTACTGGAGTCTATTCAATTGTTAGAAACCCGTTATATCTTGCAAATTATTTAATTTGGCTTGGAATATCAATATACTCTTTAAGCTATATATTAATTGCTATATCATCTTTATTTTTTTTTATAATTTATGAGAAAATTATTCTTGTTGAGGAATTTTTTTTAACTAAAAAATATGGTGAGAAATATGAAGAATACTCTTTAAAGACCCCATGTTTTTTTCCTAATATAAATAATTTTTTACCATCAAATTCTAAATTTTCTATCAAGAAAGTACTTAGAGAAGAATACTCATCAACTCTTAGTACAATTATGTCATTTATATTTATTGATATTTTAATCTATTATATCTTTCAAGAAAGATTATATATTAGTAACACAACCTTAAAAACAATCATTTTAAGTATTTGCATAGCTTGTATTTTAAAACTATTAAAAAAAAATACTAAACTGTTAAACTAATATTTATTGTCTAAAATATTATTACTGTATTAACTTCATATGAAAAATTAGGTTAGATATTTTTCTTATCTATTAGAAAAAATAATCCACAAAAAGTAAGCAAACCATTTATAATGATTAAATCAGGACCAAAATCAAAACCATTAAGTATTTTGGTGTCATGAACATATAATATGTATGACAAGAGAGGAGCTATTAAAACAAGAATAGGAACATACTTATCAATTATTTTTCTGTCAGTAAACAAACCAAACATAAATAAACCTAATAAAGGACCATAAGTAAAACTAGCTAATAAAAATAATGTTGAAATAATACTATCATTATTTAAATAGTTAACAATTAAAATAACAACAAATAATAAGATGGAAATGAAAATATGAATGATTGTTCTCATTGAAAAAAATTGTGATATTTTTTTCTCATTTTTAACTCCTAAAATATCAACACGAAAAGAAGTTGTTAGAGATGTTAAAGCCGAATCTGCACTAGAATATGCTGCAGAAATTAAGCCTAAAAGAAATAGTACAAAAACAAAAGAACCTAGTTGACCATGTTTTATAACATCAACAAATAAATCATCACCCTTGGATGATATGCCGTTTATATCTGCATACTGATAAATCAGAGCACCGAGATATAAGAATAAAACATTTACAGCTACCAATATAATACTAAAGTAAACCATGTTTTTTTGTGCAGCTTTTAAATTCTTACAGGACAAATTTTTCTGCATCATATCTTGATCCAACCCAGTCATTGCAATTGCAATAAACATGCCTGATAAAAAAGCACGTGCAAAATGAGAACTATTATTAAAATTAGAGAATGAAAATACATTTAAGCTAATACTATTGCTAGTAATACTTTCTGCAATAGTATTATATCCTAAATTATTAAAAATAACAAAAAGACAAGCTACAACGGTTGTTAGCATAAAAGTAGTTTGTAAAGTATCTGTCCATATAATTGTTTTAATTCCTCCCCTAAATGTATACAGCCAAATTAACGCAATGGTAATAAAACTAGTCATCCAAAAAGGAATACCAAGTTGATCAAATAGTAATGATTGCAAAACTAATGCTACCAAGTACAACCTCAAGGATGCACCCAATAATCTAGATAAAAAAAAGAAACCTGCACCACTTTTATGTGAATAATAACCAAATCTGAAACTTAGATACTCATAAATTGAATATACTTTCATACGATAATATATAGGCATAAGAACATAGGCAACAAATAAATAACCTGGGACATAGCCTAAAACCATTTGCATATAAAAAAACTCTGAATCGCACACCCAACCAGGAACGGACAAAAAAGTAATACCTGATAATGTAGCTCCTATCATACCATATGCAACTATATACCAAGGAGACTGTCTATCACCTACAAAAAATGCCTCATCGCTAGAATTTTTTGATGTTTTTTTTGAAATAAAAATTAGAATTGAAAAATATACAACAATAATTAAAGTTATAGTAATTGGAGACATCATAGAACAAAGAAAAAAAAATTACTTATAATATCTATGATAATTGTCTATTTTTGAAAAATGAATTTTCCATCCCATCTTATACAAAACGCAGTTGATGCAATATCAAACTTTCCTGGCATTGGAAAAAAAACTGCACTTAGACTGGTAATATATTTATTAAGGAATAAAAATATTGCTCAAAATATTGCAATTTCAATTCAAAAATTAGTTAATGAAACTACATACTGTAAAAATTGCTATAATATTTCTAAGTCGGATTTATGTGATATATGCAATAATTTAGATAGAGATCCATCTATTATTTGTGTTGTAGAAGATTTGAGGGATATTATTGCTATAGAAAACACACTTCAGTATAAAGGTCATTATCATGTATTAGGAGGCTTAATATCACCAATAGAGGGTGTTTCACCTCACGATTTAAATATTGAAGGTTTAATTGAAAGAATAAAACAAAAAGAAAAAAGTGAAATTATTTTTGCATTATGCGCATCAATGGATGGGGAAACAACTAGTTACTATCTTTACAAGAAGATAAAAGATTACACAGAAAATATAACAACTATTTCAAAAGGGGTTGCGATTGGGGGAGAAATTGAATATACAGATCAAATTACATTAGGAAGGGCTATTACAAATCGATACTCTTTTGAAAAAACATTAAAATAATGATATTATCGATTATCATAGTTAATTACAATGTAAAACATTTCTTGCAACAATGTTTACAATCCGTATATAAATCAATAGGAGATCTAGGAGTTGAAATTATTGTAGTTGATAATAATTCTGTTGATAAATCTATTGAAATGTTACGTGAACATTTTCCTAAATTAAAATTAATTATTAACGATAAAAATGTTGGTTTTGCAAAAGCTAATAATCAAGCAATAAAGCAAGCCAAGGGAAATTATATATTACTACTTAATCCTGACACAGTAATACAAGAAGATACTTTAATTAAAACAATAAGCTTTTTAGAACAAAATAAAAAAGCTGGTGCTTTAGGAGTTAAAATGCTAGATGGAAATGGATTGTTTTTACCCGAATCCAAAAGATCGCTTCCTAGTCCAGCTTCTGCTTTTTATAAAATATTTGGATTAAGTAAATTATTTCCGAATTCAAAAACATTTGGACAATATCACTTAAACTATTTAAATAATAACGAAGTGCATGAAGTAGATGTTTTATCTGGAGCTTTTTTTATGACTAGAAAAAAAATACTTGATGAGATTGGCTTATTAGATGAAAGATTTTTTATGTATGGAGAGGATATTGATTTATCATACAGAATTCAAAAGATGGGCTATAAAAATTATTATGTACCTATTACGAGCATAATACACTATAAAGGAGAAAGCACAAAAAAAACTAGTGTAAATTATATAATTACATTTTATAAAGCAATGATTCTTTTTGTTAAAAAACATTATAAACAACAAAATGCAAATCCATTGATTTTTTTAATTCAACTAGCTATTTTATTAAGAGCATCAATATCACTTCTAAAAAGATTTGCTTTAAAAATAACATATCCAATAATTGATGGAATTATAATTTTTTTCGGATTACTAGTGATTAAAACAATATGGGCAAAAACATATTTTTTAAATGAAAATTACTATAGTGACTTATTTTTAAAATTTGGTATACCAAGCTATATTACTTTTTGGATAATTGGCATTTACATTCAAAAGGGTTATGAAGTTCCAGTAAAAATAGCAAACCTTGTAAAAGGGATTATTTCAGGCACAATATTCTTATTAATTATATATGGACTTTTGCCTGAACAACTAAGATTTTCAAGAGCTTTAATATTATTTGGAACAATCTGGACCTTAATAACAACCTACATAACAAGAAAATTATTCAATCTATTAAATATTGATAACTTAAAAATCAAATCAACAAGACCTAAAAGAATAGCAATAATCAGTAATAAGATAGAATTTCAAAGAATTCAAAAGATTATTAAAACAACTAATGCTAATGCCGAAGACGTATATCAAATTGAAATAATAAAAAAATCAAATCTTAATAAAAATAATCATATAGGACACATTTCACAGCTAGAAGAAATAATCAAAATACATAAGATAGATGAAATAATTTTTTCTGCTAAGGATATTACATCAAATGAAATTATTAGATATATGGAAAAAATAACCAATAATATTGAAATTAAAATCGCTCCTACTGAAAGCACATTTGTAATAGGTAGTAATTCTATTCATACTCAGGGTAATTTATACATACTAAACAATAGGCAACAAAAAAAGAATCCTATAATCACATATTTTAAAAAATATATTGACTTTTTTAATTAGTTTTGTCCAAATAATATTACAAACTTTCAATGGCTAAAATAGAACTAATAATGCCTAAAATGGGTGAAAGTGTTGCAGAAGCAACCATTATAAAGTGGTCTAAAAATATTGGTGATAAAATTGATATTGATGAAACAGTAGTAGAAATTGCTACAGATAAAGTTGATTCTGAAATTCCATCTATTGCTCAAGGAATACTTATTGAACAATTATATAAAGAAAATGATGTTGTAAAAGTTGGAGAAGTAATTGCTATAATAGAAAATGATCTTGCAGACATTATGCATGAAAAAGAAAAATCTAAAAATGAAGTTGAAAATAAAGTGGAGGAAAGTAATGCAGAACTTAATAAATCACTTCCCCAAAAATCAAACACAGAAATAATGTCTATTTCAAATTTGACAAAGCAAACCCAAAAAGGTAATTCACATCGTTTCTACTCTCCACTTGTTAAAAGTATCGCAAAAAAAGAAAACATTTCTAAAGCTGAACTTGATACAATTATTGGTACAGGACATGATAAACGTGTAACAAAAGGAGATATAATAAATTATATTGAAAAAAAAGGTGAAAATCACGCTAAAGCCAAGGTTACTCCCTCTCCACAAGCAACAACCCCTCCCATGCCAAGTTCTAATTTTAATTCTCATGACAATGATGTTGAAATTATTGAAATGGATAGAATGCGAAAAATTATTGCTAAGCATATGATCTCTAGTAAATCAACTTCAGCTCATGTTACATCTTTTGTAGAAGTAGACATGACAAAAGTCGTTCAGTGGCGCAATAAAATAAAAGATAAATTTTTTAATAGAGAAGGAAAAAAAATAACATATACTCCTATAATATTCGAATCTGTTATTAAAGCAATAATTGACTTTCCTTTAATTAATATTTCAGTCAATGATGATAATATAATTAAACATAAAAATATCCACTTAGGAATGGCAACTGCACTTCCCAGCGGGAATCTAATTGTACCTGTAATTAAAAATGCACAAGAAAAAAATTTATTAGGTTTAACAAAATCTGTCAATGACTTAGCTCAAAGAGCAAGAAATAATAAACTTCACCCCGATGAAATTGCAAATGGAACATTTACTGTAACAAATGTTGGGTCATTTGGCAGTATAATGGGTACACCTATAATTAACCAACCTCAAGTAGCGATTCTTGCTTTAGGTAAAATACAAAAAAAAGCAAGCGTATTAGAAACTGAATTTGGTGATGTCATAGCTATAAGATCAAAAATGTTTCTTTCTCTATCTTATGACCATAGAGTTGTTGATGGTGCATTAGGTGGTCAATTTTTACAACAAATAGCAAATTACTTAGAAGATTTTGATATTAATAGAGAACTATGAAAATTATTTGTGTTGGTAGAAATTACAATGAACACATAGAAGAATTAAATAATAATTTCCCAAATGAAATTTTATTTTTTTTAAAACCTGAAACTGCTATACCAATAAAGAATCAACCTTTTTTTATTCCCGACTTTTCTAATGAGATACATCATGAAATTGAATTAATTATAAAGATTAATAAGACTGGAAAACATATTGATGAATTATATGCACCAAATTATTATAACGAAATAAGTTTAGGAATTGATTTCACAGCTAGAGATGTACAAAAACAATTAAAAAAAAATCAAGAGCCATGGGAAAAAGCAAAAGCATTCGATGGTTCAGCTGCAGTAGGAGATTTTATTAATAAAAGTGAATTTAAAGACATACAGAATATTAATTTTAAACTTTTAGTTAATAATCAAATTAAACAATCAGATAATACAAAAAATATGATTTTTTCAATCAATAAGATTGTCTCTTATATATCTAAATATATAACTTTAAAAAAAGGAGACCTTATTTTCACAGGAACTCCAAGCGGAGTCGACAAAATATACAAAAATGATATTTTACAAGGATTTATTGGAGAAAAAAAAATACTGGAAATTAAAATCAAATAATACTAAATAGATTATCTACACCTATATATCTACGAACTAAAAAACCCTCAGCATAATCTACAGAAATAAATCTACCTAAGTCTGAAGCCCTATTAGTAATTAATTCTAAAAAATTTTTTTGAGAAATTAAAGTCTCTTTTTCATCTGATACAGGATTATAAAATTGAGATTTATAGGATTTAATAATATCCATTTTCTTGTTCATAAATTGAGATATATCTACAATGAAATCCGGCTTCAAGTCTTTATATTGAATATAATGATATAATATATTAGGCCTAAAGGGTGTCTGTAAAACTCCATTATAATTAGTAACTATCTTATCAAGACCAGCAAGAAAACTTGCATCATAAACTAAGCTAGCACCACGACCGTGATCAGGATGTCTATCGTCTGGTGCATTACAAATAATAATTTTGGGTTGATAATATCTTATACATTTAATTATTTCTAATCTATTATTTTCATTATTCTCAAAAAAACCATCTTTGAAATCTAAATTCTTTCTAAAACTAATTCCCATTTTTCTAGAAGCTATTTCAGCTTCAGAATTTCTTATATTAACAGATCCTCGGGTTCCAAGCTCTCCTCTTGTTAGATCAATAACTCCAACTTTATATCCTAAGGAGACCTGTAAAAGTATTGTGCCAGCACAACCTAACTCAACATCATCTGGGTGTGCACCAAAAACAAGAATATCAATCTGTTCCATGTATAATTTAATTAAGCCATTTATTAAATCTGAAAAAACTTATAATTGAAATTAATAAACAAATGCATAAAGTAGGGAACACAAATGAAGGAATAGGAAATGAGTCACCTGCTGCATATGAATGTAAACCATCTAAATAGTAATTAACTCCAAAATAAGTCATTAAAATTGAGGCAAAGCCAAATAAAGCAAAAAAATTAAAGAAATAATTATACCTCCTTGATTTCAATAATCTAATATGTAAGATTATTGAATAAACTAAAATACTAACTAATGCCCATGTCTCTTTTGGATCCCAACCCCAATATCTTCCCCAAGACTCATTTGCCCAAACACCCCCTAAAAAAGTACCTACTGTCAATAAAAATAAACCCAACATCATGGACTGTTCATTTATAATAGTTAATTCCTTGACATTTTCTTTAATCTTCTTTCTATTACTAAGAATAATCAATAACATATTAAAAAATCCTAAAAATGCACATAAACCAAAGAAACCGTAACTAGAAGTAATAACTGAAACATGAATCATTAACCAATATGAATTTAAAACTGGCACTAAATTTGTCATCTCTGGATTAAGCCAGTTTAAATTAGCAACAACAAGTAACATAGCTGAAACTAAACATGCAGCAGATAATGCAAAACTAGATTTACGAGTAAATAAAATCCCCGCAATCATAGTTGCAAATGCAATAAATATAACTGATTCATATGCATTACTCCAAGGTGCATGACCCGAAACATACCATCTTAATGACAATGCAAAAAGATGAAAAACAAATCCTGACCAAATTGTAATCTGTAGAAATGATAAAATATAATTGACAAGTTGATTTGAATAAAATATGTTAATTAATAAAAATAATAGTAATAAACAACCTGACAGAAAATAAACTAAAAATAATCGAGTCCATCCAAATGGATCTAAATTATTATAAAAGATTTCAGCATTAATTTTTTTTGCAGAGGGCAAAACGGTAGACTCAGCATAATTATTTTGCCATTTTTTCACAAAGCCTAAAATTAAATTTGCTTCCTTCCAAGATTTATTATCAAAAGACGAAAAAACTAAATCACGATATATTTGTTTAAAACTTTTAGTTTTTATTGAGTCAACACCTGGAATATCCATCGAAGCATCCGAATTCCACACTCCCTCCTCTTGAGGAAAAATATTAACAAGTCTATCTGAAAAAATCATTGAACATATATTAACCCTTTCATCGGTTTCAATAATCTTTTTATCAAATTTAGTACGATCAATTGGCTTTTTTGAATATGCACTTTCTACATAAGGTGTTAGTAAATACTGATTATCCTGAAAAAAAGACACAAAAGAAACAAGCTCTTCTTTTTTACCAAGAATCTTTAAAATATCATTATCAGCAACTTTAATTATTGGAATTATTTGCCATAATAATGGATCAACGGTCATGCCTAAAACAATTTGACATGGGTCTTGATTATATAATTTAGTTTTTCTGCATAATTTTCTTAAAATTTCTGAAGAAGTTGTATGGAAAGGTTTAACCCTTCCTTCATTGTCAATAGTTAATAGCTTTGCAAAAATACTAGCATGTTGTTTGTTTATGGTTCTATTTATGATTAAGCTATCAAGAGATAAATCCGAGGTTTGAGCAAAGTTTACTGAACAAAATAGAAATGATAATATGAGAGATAACCTAAAAAGCATTTAACTAATTTTCTTATTTTTTTTAGACAATATATTAAATCTAGAAAACCTAGATACAATTAAACTTATAACAGACAATAATAAACATAAATACCCAATGTAAGTAGCAATAGTTCCAGCCTTATCCTTGTTTACAGAAAGAATAGTTCCTTTTTCATCAGAGTCATATGAGGATTGAAAAAATCTATAACCTTTGTAATTTAAAACATTATTCATGAAAATTCTATAATCAAAAGAGTTTTCACCATCAATAACTTTAATTTCACTTGCAAATGAGGATGGACTATCAGATCCGGGGTAACGCTCAAGTTGAAAATCATGTAAATAAATTGCAAAAGGCAAATTCATTGTCTGTGAACCATAACCAAAAGAGAAAAATAAATTTGCAAAAGAAAAATAATTTTTAGGTGATATAACCCCTTTATTCCCGAATAAACTAATTAGGGTGTCATTATTATTAACAGTTAATTTAATTTGTAACAAATCTGATTTCTCTTGATTATTTTTCATGCTACCAGGAACCTGACTAATTGATCCGTTTGAAAAATGATTTTTAAAAACCATATTTTTACCATCAATAGTATATAATGTTTTTTTACTTAATATATGCTTTGTTTCTTTTTTTAACAGACCTTTTTCTTGATTAGACATTTTCATAAATTCAACATCAAATTTTGAGGAAAAATAAAATGAAGAGTCTTCAAGATAAATTTCAAGATCAGAATTTAAATTNGAGTTAAATGATACATCTAAATTATTAATTTTTTTTACAGTTTTAAACTTAATGTATTCCGATTGCATGCCACCACGAACGGAGGGAACAATTATCTCCAAAATATGTGAGCCATTTATATCATCTAATACNAATTTATCAACAGGATCATTAATGAAATTAACATATTCAATACTAATATTTTTATTATCAAAATTGATAGGAATGGAGAAATTATTATTAGAAATAGTAGATAATAAGAGAGGCTTTTTACCTATATATTCACTTTTATTATTGTGAATCTTAAAATCCAAAAAAGTAGTTTCAGAAACAAATTGCTTATTGAAACTACCTTCTCTAATTCTCATCATGCCTTCTTCACCAGTGTAACGAGTAATTGCAGCTCCTAAAAGAATCAGTATAAATGATAAATGAAATAATAAAACTGGTAATTTTTTTAAACTAAAAAGCTTATATCTAAAAATATTAAATATAAAAATAGTTGCAAGTAAAAATAGACATAACTCAAGCCACCAACTATTAAATATAGTGGCTTTTGCTGCTATAGTTCCATAATCATTTTCAACAAATGTTGCAACTCCAATAGAAACAGCAAAACAACACATTAAGAAGAGTGCAGATGGGATTGAAAAAAAATAATTAAAATATTTATTCAAAATTTAAATTTATTAGACAACAAAAGTATTTATTTTTATATTAAAAATGTGATTAAATAACATCATTTATGATTAATAGTATTTCATTTATTGGATCCGGTAATGTTGCAACACAATTTGCATTATCATTTCACTCTGTTGGTGTTAAAATAATTAATATTTTTTCAAGGAACAAAATTACCGGCAAACAACTAGCTAGAAAAGTAAATGCTAATTATATAAGTGAAATTAAAAATATAAAAGAATGTGATTTAATTATGATCTGTGTAAATGATGATAGCATCAAAAAAATTGCAGATATNCTCCCTAATGTATTAATGATTCATACATCAGGATGTACNTCNTTAGATGTTTTCGTTAATAAAAATAATTTTGGTGTAATTTACCCTATACAAACTTTAACAAAAGATATTAAAGTTGACTTTAAAAAAATTCCAATTTGCATTGAAGCCAATAATAAAATAACAGAAAAAAAACTGAATAAATTATTATCAAAAGTCTCTNCTTGTATAAATATAATGAATTCAAAAAATAGAAAACTATTACATTTAGCGGCTGTTATTTCATGTAACTTCTCTAATTACTGTTATTTAATTGCACAAAATATTTTAGAAGAACAAAATATTGATTTTAATTTATTAAATCATTTAATTAAACACACAGCAGATAAAAACACAAAAAGCAAAGCATATGAAAATCTAACAGGACCAGCTAGAAGAGGTGATTTAATGACTATACAGAATCATATAGATTTAATAAACAATATAAAATATAAAAAAATATATAAATTGTTATCTGACAGCATTTTAAATGAATATAAAAAAAAATTATAAAATAATATGAAAAGTAATTATAAAAATAAATTAAAGAAAATTAAAGCATTTATATTAGATGTTGACGGAGTCTTAACAAATGGTGGTTTGATTATTTATCCAGATGGNAAATTTTTACGTCAAATGAATGCAAAAGATGGATATGCAATAAAATTGGCTATTAAACACGGATATATTATAGGTGTAATTACTGGTGGCAGAGAGCAAAATATAAAAACAAGGCTAGANCATCTAGGTGTAAAAGAAGTTTTTTTAGGAGCACACAATAAANTACCTATATTAAAAGAATTTTTAAAAAAACATAACCTACACAAAGATGATGTAATGTATATGGGTGATGATATTCCTGATTTAGAAGTACTAAAGCATGTAGGTTTCAGTTGCTGTCCATTTGATGCATCTTTTGATGTTCAAAATATATGCGACTATATTTCTATGAAAAAAGGAGGTGAAGGTTGTGTTCGTGATGTGATTGAGCAAACTCTAAGAGTAACCGATAAATGGAATTTAGATGGAAATATTAAATACTAAAAAAACCATTACTTTAGGTTCTAAATCTCCAAGAAGAACTGAATTAATGAAGCTAATGGGGTTCCCTTTCAAAGTAAAAAAACTAGAAGTAAATGAGGATTATCCAAAGTCACTATCACCATCTAAAGTAGCTGTTTACTTATCAGAAAAAAAAGCTAACAACTACTCAGTAAAAAAAAACGAAATTTTAATTTGTGCTGACACAATTGTATATAACAATAATATGATACTTGGCAAACCTAAGTCAAATAATGAAGCTGAGATTATGTTATCACATCTCTCCAATCAACAGCATTTTGTTGTCACTGGTGTAACATTTAAATTAATTAACAAAAGTGTTTCTATTTATGACAAAAGTTCTGTCTATTTTAAAAAACTATCTACAAAAGAGATTAGATATTATATAGAAAATTTTAATCCACTAGATAAAGCTGGTGGATATGGAATTCAAGACTGGATAGGATTAATTGCAATAAAAAAAATTTCAGGATCCTTTTATAATGTTATGGGACTACCTACACACAAAGTATACGAACAATTAATCAAATTATTAAATGAATAGCATTCTAACTTTCTTACCAATCATAACTTTAATATTTTTATTATTTTCTAATTTAATATATTTTGAAAATACAATGAATGGTCCTAATCAAATTGCTTTATTAGTGACCGCTTTTTTAGGTTCATTAATTGCATTAAAAAGAGGCTATAATATCAAGGAAATTATATTTGGTGTCAAAACAAGCATATACTCATCAATTAATGCTATAACAATTCTTTTAATTATCGGTGGATTGACTTCAACTTGGATATTATCTGGTGTTGTTCCAGCAATGATTTATTATGGAATCGAGTTAATAAACCCAGAATACTTTCTATTTTCCACATGTATTATTTGCGCTATAGTATCAATTTCAACAGGAAGTTCATGGACAACTGCAGCAACAATTGGAATTGCACTTATGAGTATTGGAGAATTATTATTAATACCAAGAGGTTTAACAGCTGGGGCAATTATTTCAGGAGCTTATTTTGGAGATAAAATGTCTCCGCTGTCTGAAACAACAAATCTTGCTCCATCTGTATCTGGAAGTAGCTTAATGGAGCATATAAAATATATGACATATACAACTATACCTTCAATCTTTATTACTCTAATATGTTTCTTTTTTATTGGTATCAATTCCAATTATACAGATATTTCAATTAATGAAACTAAATCCTTCTTAGATGCTATAGAATCTAAATTTTACGTAGGATGGGAGCTATTTACTCTTCCTTTGATAATAATAGTGTTAATATATAATGGAATATCGGCCAGAATAACATTGTTAATTGGTTTATTCACAGGTCTAATTATTGCTNTACTATTTCAACAAGAATTAATTAAAGAAATTAATTTACATACTAATGCTACAACACTTTCTACATTAATAGAAACAATTTTTATTGGAACAAATATTCAAATAGAACATGATGCAGTTAGCAAATTATTATCAAAAAGTGGTGTTTTAGGAATGGTTTGGATTGTTATCCTAGTTATCACAGCAATGATATTCGGTGGTGTAATGCATGCAGGCGGTTTTCTTAAAAGAATAACTGATTTAATATTATCAAAGTCATCATCTAATCTAAAATTAATTCAATCAACAGCAGGCTCTTGTATATTCTTTAATATTACAACTTGTGATCAATACTTNGCTATTGTCATTCCAGGAAGAATGTATAAAGAAATTTATCAGGACCACAAATTACACTCTACAAATTTAAGTCGAACAATTGAAGATACAGGTACTGTAACATCAGTTTTAGTACCATGGAATTCATGTGCTGCATATCATGCTGAAATACTTTCAATTAATCCATTAGCATATCTTCCATATTGTTTTTTTAATATTATTTCTCCATTTATGACTTTATTATTTGCTTATTTTAATATTAGAATAAAAAAACGAAATGGCTAAAAAAAATAAAAAAATTAATTTTTATAGAAGGTTTGATAAGAAAAGTCTGTTAGATTTTAGAAAGAATAACAAAAGTTATAAATCAACTTTTTTTCTTTTAATGATGATAATAGTATTATTTTTGTTGGGATACGTTATTATTAATTNTCAAGTGTGAAACAAACTATTCAAATATTAAAAGATAATGTTATTAATCAAATTGCAGCAGGAGAAGTAATTCAAAGACCATCCTCTATAATTAAGGAATTACTGGAAAATTCTATTGATGCGCAAGCNAATAATATTCATATNATTATTAAAAAATCAGGAAAAGGTTTAATACAAATTATTGATAATGGAATCGGAATGAACATACAAGATGCAAAAGTATGTTTTATAAAACATGCTACTTCTAAAATTGAATCTACCGACGATATTACTAAAATATCCACCATGGGTTTTAGAGGTGAAGCTCTTGCATCTATTGCTTCGGTAGCAGAGGTCGAATTAAAAACAAAAACCCANGATGAAGAAATTGGAACTCTTATTTGTATTGATAATTCAAAAATAAATAAGATCACACAAACTGCATGTAAAAGAGGCACATCCATAATTGTTAAAAATCTTTTTTTTAATATACCTGCAAGAANAAACTTTTTAAAATCNNANAAGATAGAATTAAAACACATTATAGAGACATTTATACAAATAGCTCTTTCTCATCATCATATCAATTTTCAATTCACAAATGATGGTAAACAATTATATAATCTCTCGATTGAAAATTTTAAAAACAGAATTATTCAGTTATTTGGTAGAAGATACAAGCAAAAAATACTACAAATTAAAGAACAGACTACTATAGTTGCAATTGATGGTTTCCTTGGAAATCCATTAGACGCTAAAAAAACAAGGGGCGAACAGTACTTATTTGTAAATAATAGATTTATTAGATCGCCATATTTAAATCATGCTATTAAAGAATCTATGGCCGATCTAATTCAAACAGATCAACATCCTTCCTATTTTATTTTTCTAAATATAGACCATCAATATATCGATGTAAATGTACACCCTAATAAAACTGAAGTCAAATTCGAAGACGAGAAATCTATTTATCAAATTCTTAAATCTGCATGTAAAAGAACAATTGGTATGTCCAATATAAAACCAAGTTTAGATTTTTCGATTGAAAAAAGTTTTGAGGTTCCTATACACATACAAAATAATCCGCCTAAAGAGCCGAAAATAAATGTCAATAGTGACTTCAATCCATTTAGGAAAAAATTTGCTAGAGACAAAGAAAATACACAAAATATTCAAAAATTATTTAAAGAAGAAAACACAAGTGATATATATGAAGTATTTAATATTGATAATCGATATGCCTTATTTAAAATAAATCATGATAATATCATTAATCTTATTGATAAGAAAAAAGCAATAGAACGGATTATTTATGACCAAACAATTCAATCTTTGAATAATCGAGAAATAAATAGCCAATTAACTATAAATCCAACAACTGTGGAATTGAATGCAATCGATATGCAAATTATGAAGGAGAACAATACTACTATTGAAAATTTAGGCTATAAAATTCAGAGTATTGAAAAAGAAAATATTATAATTAGTGGAATACCATTTTATTTAAATCAAGATGAAACTCAAGAATTTATTGAACTAATCATTGAATCAATAAAAAAATCAAATACAATTACTGATAACCAAATAACCAAGGAGATTGCAAAAAAAATTACCTATCAAAAAACAACACACGAAAAATATCCTAATAATAAAGATTTATTAATTAGATTAATTAATAAACTTATGAAATGTGAGATCCCGTTTATCGGCATTGATGGCAAACCGTCTGTTATTTCTGTAGAACCAAATAAAATTTTCAACTAAAATGTCGTTTTTTCAACCTCAAAAATTTTCTATTTTACCGCCAGTTGTTAAGAATATTTTAATTATTAATGGGTTACTATTTTTAGCAACCCTAACCTTGTGGAGTTCTGGTATTGATTTAAGAAAAATTCTTGGACTATATTATTGGACTTCTAAAAACTTTGAAACATGGCAAATTATTTCACATATGTTTATGCATGGAAGTTTTACACATATTGCATTCAACATGTTTGCAGTTTGGATGTTTGGGTCACAATTAGAAAATTTATGGGGATCAAAAAGATTTTTAAACTATTACCTTTTAACTGGATTAGGTGCTGCATTTTTACATTTTACAATTATTCATTGGCAAATTAAAATTCTTGAAAACACAATGAACTATGATAATATAAATACTGTATTCGAAGAGGGGCACTTGATACTAAACGAGGGAAAAAATTATATTAACCAAAATATGCGCAAATTAAATAGTCTATATAACACTCCTGTTGTTGGTGCATCAGGTGCATTGTTTGGATTGCTTTTAGCATTTGGGGTTTTGTTTCCTAATGCATTATTAATGTTTTTATTCTTCCCATTTCCAATAAAAGCTAAATATTTTGTACTTATTTATGGTTTAGTAGAATTATATCTTGGTATCCAAGATAATGATAATATTGCCCATTTTGCTCATTTAGGGGGGATGATTTTTGGATTCATTATCATTAAATATTGGCAATGGAAAAATTTATAAAATGATATTTTCTAAAACAATGAAAAGTAATAACTTATTTACAACAATTATATATGCTAATATCTTTGTATTTGTAATAATAAATCTAGTTCATGTAACAAATTTTTTACTAGAAAAAGAAGATAATATTATTTATTATTTGGGTGTTTCATCGAATTTAGAAATACTAAGCAAAAGACCTTGGACATTGATTTCGTATATGTTTACTCATGTAGACCTTTTACATCTATTAATTAATTTATTCTGCTTATATTTTGGTGGTAAAATATTCATTCAATACTTATCACAAAAACAATTATTTTCAACATATTTAATGGGGGGAATAATTGGGGGTGTAATATATATAATTGCTTTTAATTTATTTCCTGTTTTTTATAGTCTTAAAGTAAATTCATTAGCGATTGGGGCATCTGCATCTGTGCTTGCTATAGTATTTGCAATTGCGACATATGTACCAAACTATTCTATTTCTCTAATGTTAATTGGTTCAATTAAATTAAAACATATTGCTATTAGTGTATTAATTATTGACATTTTAAGTATACCACAAGGTAATGCCGGTGGACATATAGCACATATTGGAGGAGCTCTCTACGGATATGTGTACATCGTTTTGTACAAAAGAAATTTTAATTCCAATTATTTAGTTGAAAACATAATTGAATTAATTAGCTATTCACCAAAATACATACATAAAAAAAAAGAAAATGATTACGAGTACAATGCTCGTAAAAGAAAAGAAGAGATGGAAATTGATAAGATACTTGAAAAAATAAGTAGATCTGGGTATGATAGTCTATCAAAACAAGAAAAAGATATATTATTTAAAAATAGATAATTTCTAATTTTTTTTGACTCTTTTTAAACAAAGTGTATTCATACTATTGATAGACATTCCCTTAACTTTATTAGAAACTAATCTAAAAACATAATCATAATATAATGGGAATACAATAGCTTCTTCAAGAAGAATTATCTCCATTTTCTTAAATAAATCACATCTACTATCCATATCACTAGTAATAAATGATTGGTCATATAACTTATCATATAATTCATTATTAAAATGAGTATAATTAGGTCCAAAAGGACTTTTGTTTTTTGAGTAAAAAAGAGATAGGAAATTTTCTGGGTCAGGATAATCAGCAATCCAAGAAGCTCTAAATAAACTTGCATTACCCGAAGAAAATAAATCTCTATGGACAGCAGGAGAAGATATTTCAATTTCAATATTAATACCATATTCAAGAGCACTATGCTGAATAAATTCACAAACATCAAGATATTCTGAAGTTGTATTTAATATAATTTTTTTATCATTATTTGGTGTTTTTGATATTAATTTTTTTATACTATCGGCAGACAAAGTATTTGACTCAATATTATAACATTTTTTTAACGAAAGTGGAACAAATCCAGCATCTGCAGGATATACTAATCCATTTCTGAGATATTTAACCATTATAGATTTATTAAAACAAGAGTTTAGAGCTTTTCTAAAATCCTTATACATTAATGGACTATTTTCATTATTAACTTTTGGTAAATGCACACCTAAATATTCAGTATTTAAATATGGGTTAGATAAAATTGAAAATCTATTATTATGAGTTTCCAAAAGTTCACCTTGATTATCAATTAACTCATCTTTGAAACTACTATCTAAACCAGAGATAAAGTCTATATTATCTAACATAAAATTCATAAAAACAGACTCTTTTTGTGTAATAAATGAAATTGAAATACCATCTAAATAAGGAAGCCTTAAATTCTGTTCAAACTCAAAATAGTCAGGGTTTTTTAAAAGAATTAATTTTTCATTAGACTTCCATTTTTTGAAACAAAAAGGACCAGTACCAATAGGCTGGGAAGAGAAATTTTCACCAAAATGATTAATAGCTTCTTGAGGAACAAATGAAAAATAATTCATTGTCAATAAACCTAAAAATCCAGGAAAAGGTTTAGGTAAATTAATCTCTAAAACTGTATCATTTAAAGCAATTACATTTTCTAAATCAAAATAATCTAATGTCCATCTTCCAGGTGATAAAATATCATTATTAGCTAATCTAGATAAACTATAAATAAAATCATTGGCAACGAGCTTTCGTGTAGAATCAATTCCAAAACATTCGGATTTATGATAATATATATCATCACGTAAAATAAAAGTATATCTATGTCCATTATCAGTCACAAACCAATCTTTAGCAACTAAAGGCTTTATAACCATACTACTATCTAATTGAACTAGAGTGCTAAATATTTGATTCGTAGCCCATATATTAGACTGATTATTAGAAAATACTGGGTCAAGAGAAGTTATTGTTGAGGATTCATTATATCTAAATATATTATCGTGAGTGGTGATTTTGTTTGAAGAACACGAAAATAATACAAGTATTAAGATGTAAAGAATTAATTGAAAAATGTTCATAGTTAACACTAAATATAAAAAATAATTATATTTGTTCACCAAAACATGGCGAGGTAGCTCAGTTGGTTAGAGCGCAGGATTCATAACCCTGAGGTCGGGAGTTCAAATCTCCCCCTCGCTACTTATTGTTCTAGAAATCATTTATTTTTTAATCTAATAGTTCTAGTAATTCATCATAAATTGCAATATCACTAGGTCTTTTAGCATTCATATTTAATATATTTCCATTCTTATCAATTAAAATATATCTAGGTATACTAAAAGCCTGGAAGTAATTTGCTGCACTTTTGGGGTGGCTTGCAGGAGAAATAAAATGTTCACCTTCTAAATCTAATTTTTCTAAACTTTCCTTCCACTTATTAAGATCATTATCAATAGATATGTAAACGAATTTAATTTTTTTTTGTTGACGCTTTGAAAATTTACTTTTTAGATCCTTAGAATATGGAAATTGTTTTCTACAAGGACCACACCAACTGGCCCATATATCAACATATAAAACACTTCCCAAATAATCATCTAAATTATATGTTTCGCCAAATTTATTTTCAATATAAAAATCATGTGTTAAAGACTGAGAATCTAAATTAAAATCACTATCAAGATTTTGATTATAATTCTCCAAAAATATATTACTTATTGATTCTATTTCTTGTAATGATAAATTAGAGTTATCCAAAAATTGGATTATATAGTCAATAGTATTTTTTTTTATTAAAGCTGAAAAGTTTTTAATCATTTTTTGAATGAAAATATATCTTAAACTATATGGAGAATACTGATTAATAAAATTTAAAAAATATAAGGTGAAATTCTGAAAATCATTAATATCCCTAAAAGATTCATTATAGTCATTTAAAGCAAGTAAGAATAATGAATTAAATGAGTAATCCTGGAATGTTTGCATTCCAAAAAACCTGCTGTCATCAAAACTATCTATTAAGGCATCTATTTTCAATAATCTAATATCAACTAAGTCTAAATCTAATTTGGCATTATCTAAATCAAGATTAATTTTTTTATGTTGGACATTAAATAAAAAATTACTAATAGAACTTAAATACTCATACTTTAATAATGTTCTAAAATAATCCCTACTTTCTGTTGAAAAAAAATCAAAGTATTGATGATTATTAAAAAAAACATAAATATCATCATTAATTAGATTATATAAATAGATTTCTAATTCGTCTAAATTAGTATAATCAGACATTAAAGATTGTATATCAAAATTTGACTGATATAATTTTACATACTCATTAAAAAATTTAATAAAATTAGAATTATATCCACTAATACTAACAGTATCATTTAGTTTAAAAGATGTAGGATGAGGTGAGTTTTCAGTCAAATACAAATAATATTTATTTCCATTATTGTTTTCTAAATAAAACATACTATTAATAGCACAGTTAATATTAAGAATTGTATCTGAATCAATTAATATATCTAAGCTATCTTGAGTAGACATGCTACGAAAATTAAGTGATTGATTACTACCTAAATCAACAATTAAATTATAATTCTGTTGTGCAAATGATAAATTAATGGTAATTAGTAAGAAAAAAAGAATTTTCAATCTGAACATACTAAAATTTAGACATATGATTTGGAAATTCCAAGAATTAGGAATAAAATTATAATAAAATAAATGTATATTGACACAAAAATTATTTTAGATGGAAAAATATGAATTAGAATTTCAAATCAGATCCTCAGTAAATATTTTATTCAACTGCCTAAGTACTCCAAGCGGTTTATCAGAATGGTTTGCAGATGATGTAAATTGCACAAAAAAAACATATACTTTTTTTTGGGATAATTCTGAACAAGAAGCCGAACTTATTACTGTCTCCAATAATTACTTTATTAAGTTTAGATGGGTTGATTATCCTCATAACACATTTTTTGAATTCAGAATTGAAGTTGATGAGATAACAAATGATGTAATTCTAAAAGTAACTGATTTTGCTGAAACAGAAGAAGTACAAGAAGGAAAAGATTTATGGACTAGTCAAATACACACATTAATGAAACATCTTGGTTCATAACACATAACATTAGTTAATGTGAACATTTTTAAAAAATTTATATTTTCATCTTTTATAAAGCCATTAATATTAACATTTACAACTGTAATGTTAATTCTATTAATGCAATTTCTCTGGAAATATATTGATGATTTAATTGGAAAAGGTCTAGAGTTTGACATAATTTTAGAACTATTATGGTATTCATCAATTACACTTATTCCAATAGCACTGCCCCTATCTGTTTTATTGGCATCAATTATGTTAATTGGTGGGATGGCTGAAAGATCAGAAATTACTGCACTAAATTCGCTTGGAAAGCCATTTTTATATTTATTTAAGCCATTAATAACTTTTAGTCTATTAATTGCATTTTTTTCTTTTATTATCTCAAATTATGCAATACCCTTTTCAAATTTAAAAGCAACAAATTTAATGTATGATATTATGCAGAAAAAACTTAATGTTAACATACAAGAAAAAATCTTTTTTTCAGATATTGAGGGATATAGTATAAGAATTGATAAAAAGGAACAAAATGGCATNNTNNANNATGTTATTATATATGATTATTCTGACAAAAAAGGAATTAAAAAAATTTTCACTTCAGAAAATGCTAAAATGGNAACTACAGAAAATAACCAATATCTACTAATTAACTTAATAAATGGAGAAAGTTACAGTGAAGTCACAAATAAAAATGATGAATATATATTAACAACCAAATTCGACACATATGACTTAAAACTTGACCTATCATCCTTTCAAATGGAACGCACAAATTCTGATAGATTTAGTAATAGAGCAAAAACAATGAATATCAAACAATTACTAATTGGTCTAGACTCATTGCAAAATGAAAAACTAAGTCTACAAAATGGTATTAAAAAGAAAATTATTGCAAAAAATACAGATTCAAGAGTTTATGAACCTACAGATCCATCAAAAACACAAATAATAACAAGTATTAATAAGAAGAAAAAAAACCTTGCAAATTTTCAAAATCAACNAAATATTTTAATTAAAAAAATAAATAGATTTAAGGTTGAACTTCATAGAAAATTCACATTATCAATTGCTTGTATAGTAATGCTCATTATTGGCGCTCCGATAGGGGCAATTATTAAAAAAGGGGGATTTGGTCTTCCGGTTGTCTTTTCAATCATTTTGTTTCTCGTTTATCATATAGTATCAATTACAGGTGAAAAAATGGTAAAAAAAGATTTAATAGATCCACTAATAGGTATGTGGGGATCAACATATATAATGTTAATTATTGGTATTTTTTTATTGACAATTGTCAATAAAAACTACTTAATTACGAAACGATGAAGAATGAAAAAACTACTTATCATAGCTAATAAAGAGGTATTTCCGGCCCTAGATGGAGGATCACTTGCAATTCAAAATTTAGCTCAAAAATTTATTAAACTTGACTATAAAATAGATCTTCTAGCTATAACAAAAAAAAATGACTCATTAAATAAAAAAATCTTTAAGTCAACAATTAACAACAACATAAATCAAATTGTTTTTTATAAAAACATGTCATTAAACTTAAAAGCATTAATGAATAGTCTTCTTTGCAATAATTCATATCAAGCAAATCGATTTTATAGTCGACATATAAAAGATTACATTCAAATGATGATAGATAAAAATGACTATGAAATAATCCTATTTGAAAGTATTTTCACAACAGTATTCCTGAATAAAATTAAGATAAAAAGTTCTGTTAAAATTATTTTAAGAGCACATAACTTAGAACATGAAATATGGGAGAATCTTTCAGGAAAAAACTTTTTAAAAAAAAGCATTTACTTTGTGTTAGCATTGCAAATAAAAAAAATGGAAAAAACTATTCCTAGGGATGTTGATTATATTTTTACAATTTCAAACGAAGATTTTAAGTTCTTTAAAAAACTTTATCCAAAAAAAACTCATAATATACCTGTTACCTTTAATGTAAAAAAAAGCGAAAAACAAAAAATAAAAAACAGCATTGTGCATTTAGGCGCAATGGATTGGAAACCAAATTTAGAAGGAATAAATTGGTTTTTAAAATCTGTTTTCCCAAAAATACTTAATTCAAAGCATAGAATTAACGTATATATTGCAGGAAAAAAAATGCCTGCAAAATACTTAAAAAAACAACTTAAGAATACAAAAATCCAATCTGAAATTGCAAATGCAGAATCATATATTTCCAATAAAGAGGTTTTATTTGTTCCTTTATTTTCTGGAAGCGGTATAAGAATTAAAATCCTTGAAGGTATGGCTTTGGGGATTCCAGTTATCACAACAACTAAAGGAGCACAAGGAATTCCATGTTCTAGTGGAAAAAATATATTAATTGCAGACAATGCTGATGATTTCTTTGATTCCATTGAACTATTAATCAATGACAAAAACTATGCTAAAAAAATTGGAACCAATGGTCAAAAAATTATTCAAGAACATTTTTCTGAAATGAATGTTGTAACCAAAATAAATGAAATTTTAAAATGAGTCGAAAAAAAATTATCATTTTAACATCTAGATATCCATTTCCCCTAGACAAGGGTGATAAACTACGAATATACCATCAAATTAAAAATTTATCAATTGTTCATGATATTTACTTAATTTCAATAAATACCGAATCCCCAATACAAAAACACAAAATAAAAGAATTAAAAAAATTCTGTAAAGAAGTTCATGTATTAAATACTGATTCATTTACTATTTTATTTAATACTTTAAAATCTTTTATAATTAAGGAACCTCTGCAAGTAGGTTATTTTTACTCCAAAAAAAATCAAAGTAAAATTAATAAGATTATTAAAAAGATTAGACCAGATTGGGTTTTTAGCCAGTTAATTAGAACTTCTAAATACTTAGCAAAATATGAAAACAATATTATTGATTACATGGATACTATGTCTAAAGGAATTGAACGTCGAATATCAAATTTTCCAAAAATTATTCAGCCATTGATTAATCATGAATTTCATATTACAAAAAAATATGAAAACTATATTTTTGATAAATTTAAAAAGCATACAATAATAACTAAAAATGATCAACAGTATATTTCTCATAAAAACAACAAAATTATCCAAATAATACCTAATGGAGTTGACACTAAATTCTTTAAACCTAATACTGAAATTCAAAAAAAATTTGATATAGTATTTATCGGGAATATGAGCTATCCACCCAACGTAGAGGCAGCAACTTATCTTTGTAAAAAGATTCTTCCTTTGATTGAAAAACAACATAAATCATGTAATATATTGATAGGTGGCACTAACCCAAGTAACAAAGTTTTAAGCTTAAGACAAAAAAACATCCATATTTCTGGATGGGTGGAGGATATAAGAGATCTTTATTCATTAGGACGTGTTTTTGTAGCTCCAATGTTTATTGGTACGGGTTTACAAAATAAACTATTAGAAGCTATGTCAATGGGAATTCCATGTATTACAACTGACTTAGCTAATAATGCATTATTAGCTAGTAAAGAACAAATTATAACTGCTAATTCTAAGAATGAATTTGCAAATTCTTGTATTAAAATTCTAAAAAACAAAGAATTATATAATAAATTAAGAGATAACGGATTAAAATTTGTTAAAAAAACATATGATTGGAAAAAAATTAATAATAAATTGGGTGAGCTTTTTAATTAAAAAAAATGAAAGAAAAATTAAATACCATATCTGAGGCTATTGAAGATATTAAAAAAGGAAAGTTAGTTATTGTGGTGGACGATGAAAATAGAGAAAATGAAGGTGATTTTATTGGTGCTGCAGAAAAAGTAACACCTGATATGATTAATTTTATGGCAACTCAGGGAAGAGGTTTAATATGTGTTCCATTAATTCAAAAAAGATGCGAGGAACTAGATTTAGATTTAATGGTTGGTAAAAATACTGATCCAATGAAGACACAATTTACTGTATCTGTTGATAAAATTGGTGATGGATGCAGTACAGGAATATCTGCCCATGATAGATGTAAAACTGTTATGGCTTTAGCAGACTCTAAAACCAAGATAAATGACTTGTCTAGGCCAGGACATATTTTTCCACTAAAAGCAATGGAAGGAGGAGTTTTAAGAAGAGCTGGACACACTGAAGCTGCAATTGACCTAGCAAGATTAGCAGGTTTAGAACCATGTGGTGTTATCGTTGAAGTTATGAATAAGGACGGGAGTATGGCGAAACTAACTGATTTAAAAAAAATTGCAAAAAAATATAAATTAAAAATAATTTCAATTGAAGATTTAATTGCATATAGATTAAAACATGAAAGCTTAATTCGTAAAGAGGTAGAAGTTCAATTACCAACAAAATATGGCCAGTTTAAACTGATTGCATACAAACAAATTAATACTGGAGAAGAACATTTAGCGATAGTAAAAGGAAAGTGGGAATATGATGAAGTAATTTTAACTAGAGTACACTCATCATGTTTCACTGGAGATATTCTAGGCTCATTAAGGTGTGATTGTGGTGACCAATTATCTTTAGCACTTGAAATGATTCAAAAAGAAGGAAAGGGCGTTGTTTTATACATGAATCAGGAAGGTAGAGGTATTGGGTTGCTTAATAAATTAAAGTCATATAAATTACAAGAAAAAGGGCTTGATACTGTGGAGGCTAATATTCAATTAGGTTTTAAAATGGATGAAAGAGATTATGGAGTTGGTGCCCAAATACTTAGAGATTTAGGCATAGCTAAACTAAAGTTACTAACGAATAACCCTAAAAAACGTACAGGACTAATCTCATATGGGCTTAAAATTATTGAAAATGTGCCTTTAATAACATGTAAAAATGAACATAATGAAAAATATTTAAAAACAAAAAAAGATAAAATGCAGCATAGATTATAAAAAATTAATTTTTCTCCCTTTTGTTTCGTCGAAATAACTCCCTAAAACTATTAAATTGTTTTTTAAAGAATATGCCAAATCCTTGTTCATATCCTAGTGACTCGGACAAAGGGTCATAATTTTCAGCTCGATTAAAAACTCTTAATTTAAGTCTACCGTCTTTAAAGAAATTATACTCAATATCTAAATCACCAATAATATCAGCTTGAGATTGTTCTGGGGGTGTACCAACATTACCATTAACTACTACCCTATCATCTAAAAACTTTTTACTAACTGCTAGTTCAACTTGTTGATAACTTAATGAATCTCCAGTTCCTGGAACCCATTTAAATCCTAAGTCAAAAGCATCGGTTGTTTGTGATAACCAATTAGAAAGTTGATTAGATAATAATTCTGTCCCTGTTGTAGCTAAAGTATTTCCTAAATAATCTATACTAGGGTCATTTTCTATTAAAAAGCTATTTGCAAGTAACAAATACAAAAACTGTTCTAATAACTTTTGATCTGTATTAGTTAAAGTTTCCAAGGAAGTTTCTATAATTTGATCAGAATTTGGAATATCAATAAAAAATTCAATATCCGGATTCAATAAATCTTGAGACATTTTCATACCACAAATTACAGGGGATTTAACTTGACGATCATAATTTAAATTCAAAGGATTTAATGACGCTTGAACATTATATAAAACATCTAAATCAATTTTAGCATTATGAGGATGACCATTAAATCTAATTAATCCTCCATCATTGATTTGAAAACTTTTAGTAATCACATCTTGAAGAGTAAATAAATAATTACCTTCTTCAATAATAAAATCTCCAAAAACCTCTAGATCTCCAAGATCGTTAATTTTTAAATATAAACTTCCCTGACCGTAACCCTTAATTAAATCACCAATTTCTTCATCAAAAATTAACTGAATTTGTGAGTTATTTTTAATATCTAAATTAAAATTCATATTAAATTTTGATTTTTCATCAACAATAACTTGCTCATCTTGAATGAGCTCATTATTTAAAAATTTTATAAACTGATTATCTCTAATATTTCTAGATTTTGATAATGGAATCATAACAACTGAACCATCTTTAGCTTCTGCATCAATATTTAATGTTGTATTATTATTATTACCATTAATCATCATGTTACCTGCTAAAAATCCTCTGCCATAATAATTGTTATTATCAAACTTAGACGTATTAAAAGTAAATAAACTATCAGTCTTAATAGACAATTGATATTCCATATCTCTTAGAGCTTTATGTTCAATAGTACCATTTAAAACTGCCTCTGTTTGATACTGAATGTCGAAAAAGGAAAATTCTTGGATAATAATAGAATCATTTGTGAAATAAGTCTCTAATGTATCATAATCATTAAAATAAGTTTGTTGTAAATAAGGTACATTAAAATTTAAATTATTGGTTTTTGTACTTCCTGATAAAATATAATTATCAATAATACCATTTACACGAATATTACCATTTGTATTCCCTGATAAATTAGAAATTGGATTTAGTAAATCGTCTAAAACATCTATTGGGAAATTATTAAAATTAATTTCTGCATTAATATAATTAGTTCCATCAAAAGGATATTGAGCATCAAAACTCATAATATTTTCCTTATTACTAATAGTTCCATAAGAGTATAATGAATCATTTTTTTCATTAAAAGAATTATTTAAATTTAATGTCCCTAGATTTACATTATTAAATGTAAACTCATCAACCTCGAAGTTGCCGACTAAACTTGGAAAATAAGATTTATTATAAAAAATATTTCCATGAACCAAACCATCAAAACTCATGTTAGAATTGGGCAAAAAGGGGTTAAGATGATGTAATGCAAATTTTTGAAATGAAAAATTTAAATTTGATTGTTTATTTAAAAAACCATCTACAATCAAAGATTCCTGATTTAAGTTAATTGAAAAATCCTTAAACTCTAATCCTTTTTTATCTAATATAACTTGAGACAACGAATCTATAAACCAGGACTTATTGGAAAAATTAATAAAAGAGTTTTTATCAAAATAAAACACCAAATTACTGTCATAAATATCAAAATTTCCTTTGATGACCCCTTTCTTTTTATTTAATTCTTCAGAATATGTCAGATTATAATTTCCTTTACTATTATTAGTAATATCACTTAATAAAGAAAAATCATTAAGGGATAATTTATCTGAAAAAACAACTGAGTCAATCGAACAAACAATGTTTAAATCATTATTATTATGTGATGATACATTAACATTATAAAAATTTGTATTTAAATAATTTAGTTTAGGTGATTTTAAATTAAAATGCGATAAATTAAAATCATCATATAAAATAGACAAATTTAAAATATCATCAAATTGAAATTGATTTGAAAATATTTCTGAAACAACAGATGCTTTTGAAAGATTAACATCACAATATAAATTTGCAAGATGATTATTTTTCTTTTTAAAATCTATAATAATATTACCAATTGATGAAACTAAATTAAGTTTCATAGAATTAGAACTTTTCTCGTGAATTGTTAAATCAAAATAATCAATGAATTTAATTTGATTATCAAAATTATATTTAAAATTCTTTAGTTTAATATTTGAACTCCAACTATCTATATTAATATTATTAACTTCAAATTCTGTTGATATAAAATCTAAAGACCTATTAACTGGAAATTTTAGTGCATTTAAATTTGCATAATTAATTAATCCATCAATACTTGATATTTCTGAAAAGTTGAACGAATTATTTGCTATAGATTTATTTAAAGATGTTGAAAATTGAGCATTAACCAAATCATCAGAGATTTTTCCAAAAATATTATAAATTTGATTATCTAAATATGCACTTAAAACAATATTTTTGTAGTTGTAATCATTATAATATATATTAGATATATTACATGAAAAATCATCAATGTGATTATCAACAAACTTAAATTTAGCGTGAGAGTTAGTCAGACTAAAAAGATCATTATCAATTAAACCACCTAAATTAAAATCCTTTAAATCAACGTGTAAATTAGTTGTTTTTAAAGAATCTTTGTTAAATAAATAAGTGATTTCACCGTAATCCATATTTATAGTTCCGTATCCTTTAAACTCATTGGACGCGTAATCATTAAATACGCAACTTCCTTGAAAAATTATATTTTTTGAAAATTTTTGATGTTTGGGTAAGACATTAAAATCTATCAAGCCCAATTTTATGTTTAAAAAATTAAGACGAATCTCATTGTAATTTTTAGTGACATGTATATCTAAATTACTATTTTCTGTAAATAAATTCCCTTTAAAGTCAATCGAGTCATTGAGGAGTTTTAAATCACCAGAAAAATTTATATAAGAAGAATTGAAAACAGAATCCTTAAAACTAAAGGAATTAAATAGTTTCTCATCAGTATTAATTAAAGCACTATCAATTTGAAAAAAAAGAATGGAGTCCCGAAGAAGAAGATCTGTATTTATATATAAATCATTATGTTTAATTAAAATATTTTGAATAGAAAAATCTATATCATTAATTTTGACATCACTAAGTTTTAAGTCTAAACAAGTCATTTGACCTGTTGAAATACTTGACAAACAAGTATTATTAAACTTAATTTCAGATATAGTAATATCTCTATTAAGTGAATTAATTTTAGATAGAAAGGTGAAAAGTGATTTTTTATTATTTTTAGATTTTTCTAATATATTAAAGCTAGGGGAATCAATTAATATTTTATTTATTACTATAGTTTTAGAAAAAAATACATCAAGTAATGATAACTTAAAAGATAAATTTGGAACATGTAATATAGTATCATTTTTTTTCTCTTCAAATAAAGATAAATCTGCATACAAACCACCACTCAATAAATCATATTGAATCTCATCTAGTTTAATAACACTGTTATTTTCAATAGATAACTGATTAAAATAATTTTCAATAATTTTTTTTTGAAAAAAAGAATTATTAATAATTAAAATAATTATTAAAAATAAAAATAAAGATGCGAATAATATTTTTTGTAGGTTTATATTCAATGATATTATATTATGATAAACAAAGTTAATAAAGATATTATTATTTTAGGTATTGAAACATCATGTGATGACACATCAATCTCAATTTCAAAAAACAAAAAAATACTATCAAATATAGTGTCTAACCAAATAGTTCACAAAAAATATGGCGGAGTTGTTCCAGAAATCGCATCTAGAGAGCATCAAAAAAATATAATACCAACTTTAATTTTAGCGCTTAAAAAAGCTAAAATTTCTCTAAACATGATTAATGCGATTGCTTTTACAAGAGGACCCGGACTAATGGGTTCATTACTCGTAGGTAGCTCATTTGCTAAAAGTCTATCATTAGCATTAAAAAAACCTTTAATTGAAGTAAATCATATGGAGGCACATGTACTAGCAAATTGTATTGACAATGAACCTGATTTCCCCCTAATTTGTCTAACTGTTTCAGGAGGGCATACGCAATTAGTATATGTTGAAGACGTAAATAATATTAAACTAATAGGTGAAACATTGGATGATTCTGCTGGTGAGACATTTGATAAATGTGCGAAAATGTTAAAACTAGACTATCCTGGTGGACCTGAAATTGAAAAAAACGCATTTAATGGGAATCCACATGCTTTTCATTTTACAAAACCTCAAGTAAAAGGTTTAAATTTTAGTTTTAGTGGATTAAAAACTAATATTAAACGTTTAATTGAAAAAGAAGTTAATAGTGATAATTCTTTAGAAACAAAAAAATCAGACTTGTGTGCTTCGATACAACATACAATTATCAGAGTACTTATTGAGAAATTAGAATTAGCAATAAAAAAATTCAATGTAAAAAACATCGCAATTTCTGGTGGAGTCGCTGCAAATCAAAGTTTTAGAAACGAAATACTATTATTAAAAAAACGCTACAAAGTATATATATATATACCAAAAAAAGAATACTCTACAGATAATGGTGCTATGATTGCAATTGCTGGTCATTACAAATATCAAATGAAAGATTTTACGAATTTAAAAGTTGATATAAAACCTAGATATCGATTAGAAACTTATTGATATTGTAAATTGATATCATTACTCCAATTGAAAAACTTAGTATTATTCAAGTAAAAAACAAGTCCAAACTCATGAGAAGAATTTGAAAATTGACCAATCGGTCCATTATTTATATCAATTGCATAAACAAAACCAAATCTACCATACTTTACACCAAATCCAGCTAATACTTCTTTATTAGTTCTATAGCCGCAAGAAAACCAAAAAAGTTCATTAAAGCTAGCCTTAATATTAAAATCAAATTGTGCACCCGAATAGGAGGTGTTACGCATTAAAATAGTTTGCTCTAAGCCAATCTTGGAACTAGTATTAAAATAATTATAACCTAATAAAGCATATACATGACGAACTAGTTGATTGGGAGGTCCATTACCTACATTTGATAACGGAGAGGATTGTAATAAATTTAATACAGAAAAGCCTGCATATAAAAAGTCATTATAAATAAATAAACCAAAATTAGCATCTAAATTCGTTTTTTTCTCTGAATTATCTAGAGCAGGATCATATTGGAGATCACTATTTAAATTTCCTTCCATATTATGATTAACTAAATCTGCATTGTACAAATACTGATATGGAACTAAGCCTAAACCTAATGAAAGGTTGTAATCAGAAATTAAAGGAAATTTAAAAGAATAATCCAACTCTAAACCAGTGATTCGAATTGCTCCAGTATTATCTTGAAATAAAGTACCACCTACACCTTGGGTCTCACTTAATGCATAGTTACCAGACAAAGAAATTGTATTAATGCCATCAGCAAAACCTATCCATTGGCTTCTACTAGTTAAATTTACAGAAGAAATCGCACTGACACCTGCAAATGAGGGATTGATAATTAATGGATTATAAATATACTGATTATGTAAAGGAATTTGTTGACCAAGTATTAAACTAGGAAATGAAAAACTCAGTAAACATAAAATGCCAAAACAATACTTATAAATTTGTGCGATAATATTTTGTTTAATTTTACTACCCATTTTATCAAAATTATAGTTTAATATACATTTTTAAAAGTTATAAAATACAAATAAATTAAAAATTCATCTGTATTTGACCACCTTTCGAATTTAAATCATCCTTGTTAACATTATCTATTTCATTCTTATCATTATGAGAAAAACTAACATCTTCTACTTCACTATTAATATGCTCAATGTTTTCTAATTTAACTTTAGAAATCTTTTTTACAGGGTGTTTTGATAATTGATTTCCTACAGCTGCTACTCCCTTAATAGAAATAAAATCTATTGGATTAATAATTTGATTTTCTCTAGCATTCTTATTTCTAGGCTTAAGAAATGACAATTCTAATCCATGTTTTGAATCAGAACATATAAATTCTAAATAACTTTCTTTGCCTTGATCAATAAAGTAAACTTTCTTTGTTTTTAATTCAGGAGTAAATCTTTTTATATAAAATTGATTTTTACTGCCATAAAAATATACTGCCGTAATTGATTTATTTGAAGAAAATTTTTCTATTAATACCATATCTTCTGGAAAGTGGGTAGAAAGGTCATAAGATACAAAATCAAAATAACCAGATGAGGAAACAATAATAATTTTATCATCAGCCATAAACTCACCTAAAAACTCACCCCTTTCATCTTCATTTAATCTATTAATTGAATTATCATACCATATTTTTTTACCTGACAAAGTAGATATTCCTTGAGTTTTTAATTCAACTCTATTAATGCTATGCTGAGTTATTATATTTCCACGTACTGATCTATTTTTAATCAAAATATCTTTAAAATCAATATCGAATTTTAATTTTTTCAATTTAGACTTTGCCCGTAAAATTATTGAAACTACTTCTGCTTCCCCATTTTTATTTGCTGTAAAATATAAAACTGTTGACTTTCCAGAACCAGCAAGCAAATACTGCTTATCTCTTGTAACACCTTTAACAGGAAAACGTTTAACATATGTTTTATTAGAAATATTATCACGATAAATCATATTGTATATTGTTCTCTCATCATTTTTTTTAAAAACAGCTACATGAATAATATCTTTTCCAACAAAAGATTTATTAGCTGTTTTTGTAACAACCATATTTCCATCTTTTTTAAAGACAATTAAATTATCTATGTCCGAACATTCACAAACAAATTCATCTTTTCTTAAAGATGTTCCAACAAAGCCATCTTTTCTATTAACATATAACCTTTGATTAGCAATAGCTACTTTTGTTGCTATAATCTTATCAAAGATCCTAATTTCGGTTTTTCTTTGTTTTCCATTACTATGGTCCTTCTTAATATTTTTGAAATAACTAATTGAATATTCTGTAATATTTTGGATGTTTTCTTTAGTGATTTTAATTAATGACTCAATAGATTTGATCTTTTCTTGTTCTTTATTTAAATCATATCTTGTGATTTTTTTAATTTTAATATCAGTCAATTGAACAATATCATCATTAGTAACCTTTCTTATTAATGTTTTTTCATAAGGAATTATGGAATTATATATAACTTGAATTACTTCATCCCAAGAGGTTAACTCTTCAATCTTTCTATAAATTCTATTTTCAATAAAAATCCGCTCAAGAGATAAAAATTGCCACCTATCTTCTAATTCTGATAATTTAATTTGGAGTTCTTTAAGTAAAATATTCTTAGTATTATCTGTTGATATTTTTAAGATTTCACTAACACCCAAAAAGACGGGCTTATCATTTAAAATCACACAAGAAAGAGGTGAAATCGAAACTTGACAATCTGTAAATGCATATAAAGCATCTATTGTTTTATCAACAGATACACCAGAGGGTAAATAAATTAAAATCTCAACATTTTCAGCTGTATTGTCTTCAATCTTTTTAATTTTTATTTTACCTTTTTCGTTTGCTCTTAAAATTGATTCAATTAAACTAGTAGTAGTAGTATTGTAAGGAATCTCATTTATTTTTAAAACATTAGATTCAGAATTAATAATTTTAGCTCTAACAACTACCTTTCCTCCTCTTTTTCCATCGTTATAATCAGAAAAATCTGCAACACCGCCAGTTAAAAAATCAGGAAAAATACGTTTCCCCTTGCCTTTTAGGATAGATATAGAAGCATCAATTAATTCAATAAAATTATGTGGTAAAATTTTGGTAGAGAGACCAACAGCAATTCCTTCTGCACCTTGATTTAAAAGAAGAGGAAATTTAATTGGTAAAGAAGTTGGTTCTTTAGTACGACCATCATATGAAGATTGCCAATCTGTTACTTTTGGACTAAATACTACATCTAATGCAAATTTTGTTAATCTAGCCTCAATATATCTAGGGGCAGCAGCTCTATCACCTGTAGTAATATTTCCCCAGTTCCCCTGCATATCAATAAGGAGTTCTTTTTGACCTACTTTTACAAGTGCATCGCCAATTGAAGCATCACCATGAGGATGATACTTCATTGTATTACCAATTATATTTGCCACCTTATGATATCTACCATCATGAAGCTCTCTTAAAGAATGAAGTATTCTACGTTGAACAGGCTTTAAACCATCGTAAATTAGAGGAACTGATCTTTCAAGAATAACATAAGAAGCGTAGTCTAAAAACCAACCCTTATACATTTCAGAAATGGGGACTAGTTTAACCAACATATCATCATTATTTGAAAATTCAACTATATTTTCATTATCCATCATTAATTTTCATTTAAAGTATCATCAACTTTTAAATTATCAATTATAAAGCTTTGTCTATCTGGTGTATTTTTTCCCATGTAAAATTTTAATAAATCATCAATTGTTTCCCCTTTTAAAACAACTGGGTCAAGTCTCATATCAGGTCCAATAAATGCTTTAAATTCGGAAGGGGAAATTTCTCCTAGACCTTTAAATCTTGTAACTTCAAGATTACCATTTAATTTATCCTCAGCTTCTTTTTTCTCTTTTTCATCATAACAATAAATTGTTGCCTTTTTGTTACGAACTCTAAACAAAGGAGTTTGTAAAATATATAAATGCTTTTCTTTAATTAAATCAGGAAAAAATTGTAGAAAAAATGTAATTAAAAGAAGTCTTATATGCATACCATCTACATCCGCATCTGTTGCGATTACAATATTATTATATCTCAAATTATCCAAATCCTCCTCAATATTTAAAGCATTTTGCAATAGATTAAACTCTTCATTTTCATAAACTATTCTTTTTGTTAAACCATAAGAATTCAATGGTTTTCCCTTTAAACTGAAAACAGCCTGGGTTTGGACATCCCTAGATTTTGTTATTGAACCACTAGCAGAATCACCCTCAGTAATAAAAATGGTTGTTTCAAGTCTTCTGTCTTGTTTTAAATTATTATAATGGATTTTACAATCTCTTAATTTACGATTATGCAAATTGGCTTTCTTAGCTCTTTCTCGGCTGATTTTTTTAATACCGGACAATTCCTTCCTTTCACGTTCAGATTGTTGGATTTTTTTATGCAACAAATCTGATAACTCAGGATTCTTATGAAGAAAATTATCTAAACTTGTCTTAATAAAATCATTTACATATGTTCTTATAGTAGGTAAAGCCCCCCCCATATCAGCAGAACCTAATTTAGTTTTTGTTTGTGACTCAAAGACTGGCTCCATAACTTTAATACTTATTGCAGCAATAATTGATTGTCTAATATCAGAAGCATCATAATTTTTTTTATAAAATTCTCTAATAGTTTTAACAATACTCTCTCTTAATGCTGATTGGTGAGTGCCACCTTGAGCAGTGTGTTGTCCATTTACAAAAGAAAAGTATGTTTCACCATATTTTTGAATTGAGTGACTTAAAGCTATTTCAATATCTTCACCTTTTAAATGAATTATTGGATAATTCAATTTAGACTCAATATTTGCAGTTAATAAATCATGTAAACCATTTTCAGAAAAAAACTTATCACCATTATAAACAATTGTTAAACCAGGATTTAAATAAACATAATTCCAAATCATACTTACAATATGATCATCTAAAAATCGAAACTGACCAAATATATTTGTGTCAGGAATGAATGCAACCCTTGTACCATTTCTTTGAGAAGTTTCGGTAATTTGAGCATCATTGACTATCTTTCCACGCTCAAATTCAGCAAGCTTTGTATTCTTATCTCTATTGCTTTGGATTTTAAAATATTCTGATAATGCGTTTACAGCTTTAGTTCCTACACCATTCAAACCTACTGCCTTTTTAAAGGCTTTTGTGTCATACTTACCACCGGTATTAATTTTTGATACACAATCAATTACCTTACCAAGTGGAATTCCTCTTCCATAGTCTCTTACAATTACCTTTTGCCCTCTCACACTTACATCAATTGTTTTACCAAACCCCATTACAAACTCATCCATGGAATTATCTAGTACCTCTTTTAGTAAAACATAAATGCCATCATCATGAGAATTTCCATCACCGAGTTTTCCAATATACATACCTGGACGCATACGAATATGCTCTTTCCAATCAAGTGATTTAATACTTTGTTCTGTATATTGATGTTGAGGCATTGAAATTTATGAATTATTATAAATATAGATTTAAATCTACAAAAGAATAAAAATTAAACATACATGGAACATTTAAAACTTATTAACAATGAAAACAATAAAGATTATTATACATTAAATCTAAAATGAATTACATCACCATCTTTCACAAGATAGTTTTTACCTTCGATTGCAATTTTACCAGCTTCTCTACAAGCATGCTCAGTTTCATAAGCTAGTCTGTCTTCATAAGAAATAACTTCGGCTCTAATAAAGCCTTTTTCGAAATCTGAGTGAATTACTCCGGCAGCTTGTGGAGCAAATGCTCCTTGTTTAATAGTCCATGCACGAACCTCTTTCTCTCCTGCGGTAAAAAAAGTTTGCAATCCCAATAAAGAATATGCAGAACGAATAATTTTATTTACGCCTGGTTCTTCTAATCCAATTTCATTTAAAAATTCTTTTTTATCAGAAGATGATTCAAGTTCATTAATATCCGCTTCTATTGCAGCAGAAATAATTAATATTTCTGCAACATCATTAGAAATTGATTGCTCAACCATTTTGGTGAAAGTATTACCTTTTATTGATGCTTCATCAACATTACAAACATATAAGACTGGTTTATTAGTTAGTAAGTTTAAATCGACAACACAGTCATCATTTACCACATCCAAAGTTCTCGCAGAATTACCTGATAATAAATGATTGTAATACAGATTTATAATATCAACATCTTTTTTAGCATTTTTATCACCAGAAGCTGCAAGACGTTTTAGACTGTCTTTCTTTTTCTCAAGAGTCTCTAAATCTTTTAGTTGTAATTCTAGTTCAACAGTTTCTTTGTCACTCACTGGGTCTATCAAACCATCAACATGTGTAATATTTGTGTCTTCAAAACAACGTAAAACATGAATAATTGCATTAGTTTCTCTAATATTAGCTAAGAATTTATTACCCAAACCTTCTCCTTTACTAGCCCCTTTAACAAGGCCCGCAATATCTACAATCTCAATTATTGCAGGTTGCACATTTTGAGGCTTTATTAAATCTGCTAATTGATCCAATCTCTTATCTGGAACGGGAATAATACCAACATTTGGTTCTATTGTTGCAAAAGGATAATTTGCTGCCATTGCTCTTGCACTTGATAAACAATTAAACAATGTTGATTTGCCTACGTTAGGTAGTCCAACTATACCACACTTCATAATTATTAATATTTAAAAATTGGAAACTGCTTCATAAATGTATTAATATTTTTACATAAATCACTTAAGGTTTTTTTGTTTTGAAATAGCGTAATTGCTTCATCAATATACTCTACAACTTTATCCATATCGTTTTCTTGCATTCCTCTTGTAGTAATTGCTGCTGAACCAATTCTAATACCTGAAGTAATAAATGGAGACATAGTGTCAAAGGGAACCATATTCTTATTTACAGTAATATCTGCCATACCAAGAGCATATTCCGCATCCTTGCCTGTAATATTTTTAGACCTTAAATCAATTAAAATACAATGGTTATCTGTTCCATTTGATACAATATCATAACCTAAAGAAGATAAACCATCTGATAATCTTTTTGCATTTTTTTGAACCCTAACCATATATTGAAAAAAATCATCTTGTAATGCCTCTCTAAAGGCAACTGCTTTAGCTGCAATAATATGTTCTAATGGACCTCCTTGAGAACCTGGAAAAACTGCAGAATTTAAAATTGTTGACATCATCAAAAGATCACCTTTTTTGTTTGTTCGTTTCCAAGGGTTTTCAAAATCTTTTTTCATCATTATTACACCACCACGTGGACCTCTTAGAGTTTTATGAGTAGTTGTAGTAATTATATCACAAAAATCGAGAGGATCATTTAACAAGCCCTTAGCAATTAATCCTGATGGATGTGAAATGTCAGCTAATAAAATTGCTCCAATTTCATCAGCTAACTTCCTAAAAAACGAATAATCCCAATCTCTTGAGTAGGCAGATGCACCGCAAATAATCATTTTAGGCATCTCTTTGAGAGCAGTTTCTTTTAATTGAGCATAATTAATTAGTCCAGTTTCTTTACTTACACCATAAAAATAAGGTTTATATAATTTTCCTGAAAAATTGACAGGCGAACCATGTGTTAAATGCCCACCATGAGATAAGTCAAAACCAAGGATTTTGTCTCCTGGATGTAAACATGCTAAATAAACTGCACTATTTGCTTGAGAACCTGAGTGAGGTTGCACATTTGCATATTCAGCATTAAATAAAATCTTTAACCTTTTAATTGCTTCATTTTCAATCTTATCAACAATATGACATCCACCATAATATCTTCTACCGGGATATCCTTCAGCATATTTATTGGTTAAAATTGAACCTGCTGCATCTAACACATTTTGACTAACATAATTCTCTGAAGCTATTAATTCAATTCCTTGAATTTGACGCTTTTGTTCATTTTCAATTAAAGAAAAGATATCTTTATCTAAGTTTTTCATAATTTTCGATATTCAAATAAAATTTAAATATATTTATTTTCATTAAAATAATAATAGGATGATAAAAGCAAATGACATTAATAGAAAATCCTGGATCAAATATAATGATGATTCAGATTTTCCAATTCAAAATATTCCCTTTGGTGCATTTAAACTGAATAATAACGAAATACATTTAGCTTCAATTATTGGAGACACTGTTATAAGTTTAACTAAACTAGAAGAACTTGGATATTTTAAAGAAACAAAATTAATTCCCAAAACTTTTCATAAAAGTTTAAATAAATTTTTAAAGCAAGGAAAGAAAATATGGAGAGAAGTTCGAGATGAAATAGCCACAATATTTGATATCAACAATACTGAGTTACAACATAATCTTATCCATAAAGAACAAACACTATTTAAGCTCGAAAATATTCAACTAATAAAACCGGTCAATATTGGTGATTATACGGATTTTTACTCAAGTAAAGATCATGCAACAAATGTAGGCAAAATGTTTCGAGATCCAGAAAATGCATTATTACCAAATTGGCTACATATCCCTGTAGGATACCATGGGAGATCATCCTCAATTATAATTTCTGAAACAAATGTAAAAAGACCGTCAGGTCAAATAATTGACAAATCAACTAATCAAACAACTTTATCTCCAACAAGATTATTAGATTTTGAATTGGAAATGGGATTTATTACTGGTGAAGGAAAACCCTTGGGGCAATCTATTTCCACTTCAGAAGCAGAAAATTATATTTTTGGCCTATGTCTTTTTAATGACTGGTCAGCCAGAGATATTCAAAAGTTTGAATACGTCCCTTTAGGTCCATTTTTAGGTAAAAGTTTCGCATCTAGTATTTCTCCTTGGATTGTAACTCTAGATGCTTTAGAAGCATTTAAAATTTATGGAGAAGAACAAAAACCAGAGGTAACTTCATATTTAAAATTTACAGGTCCTAAAAACTATGATATTAAACTTGACGTTTTTATTCAGCCTAATAATGAATCTCCAACTAAGGTTTCATCCTCAAACTTTAAATATATGTATTGGAATATGTGTCAACAACTGGCTCACCATACAATTAACGGATGCAATATTAAAGCTGGAGATATGATGGCTTCAGGAACAATATCTGGTCCAGATAAAAGTGAGTTTGGATCTATGTTAGAACTATCCTGGGCTGGGACACAAGAAATAAAATTAAATAATGGAACAATACGAAAATTTTTATTAAATAATGACACAGTTATAATGAAAGGATTTGCTAAAAATAAAGACGTGAAAATTGGATTTGGAGAAGTTAGAAATAAAGTTATTGATTAAGTAATCAATTTTATCTAAATAAAGCATGAAAAATAATAATGAACAAATAGAAAAAAAAATTATTATTAATCAATATAGGTCGTTGATTCGCAATTTAAATCCTAATATCAACACTCAAGAAAAAAAGCGTATTAGAGCAGCTTTCAACTTGGCAATAAAAGCACATAGTGACACAAGAAGAAAATCGGGCGATCTATTTATAACTCATCCTATATCTGTTGCAAAAATAGTTGCTCGAGATATTGGTTTAGGATCTACCTCTATTATTTGTAGTCTGTTACATGATGTAGTAGAAGATACCGAAATAACTTCTACTGACATTAAAGACCAATTTGGAGAACAAGTACAGTTAATCATTGATGGACTAACCAAAATATCTGGAGTTGTTGATGCTGAAATTTCACTTCAAGCTGAAAATTTTAGAAAAATGATTTTAACTATTTCTAATGATATTCGCGTAGTTCTAATTAAAATTGCTGATAGGTTAGATAACATGCGTTCATTAGATTATCTTACTTTAAAAAATCAACAAAAAATTGCTTCTGAAACACTATATCTCTATGCACCACTTGCTCATCGTTTAGGATTATATTCTATAAAAACTGAACTAGAAGACCTTAGCTTGAAGTATACAGACCCAGATATTTATTTTGATATTTCGAAAAAACTAAATGAAACAAAAAATAACAGAGAAAAATACATTAAAAAATTTATCCGACCTATTAAAGAAAAATTAAAAATTGAGCGTATTAATTGCTCAATAAAAGGAAGACCCAAATCAATTTTTTCAATTAGAAAAAAAATGACAGAAAAAGAGATAGATTTTGAGGAGGTCTTTGATAAATTTGCCATCAGAGTTATTATAGATTGTCCTATTCCAAAAGAGAAAGAATTATGCTGGAAAGTCTACTCTATTGTTACCGATTTTTACAAACCAAACCCTGACAGACTGAGAGACTGGATTTCCAATGCTAAACTTAATGGCTATGAATCATTACATACAACTGTTATGGGAATTGATGGTTCGTGGGTTGAAGTTCAAATTAGAAGCAACAGAATGGATGAAGTAGCAGAAAAAGGTTACGCTGCTCACTGGAAATACAAACAAAATAAGCATGCAAATAAAAAAACTCAAAAGAATTTAGACAGTTGGATTAACAGAGTTAGAGACACACTAGAGTATGATAAAACTTCAGCAGAAGAAACTATTGAAGATTTTAAACTAAATCTTTTTGCAGAAGAAATATTTGTTTTTTCACCAAAAGGTGACTTAGTAACTCTTCCAAATGGTGCTACATCTTTGGATTTTGCATTTCAAATTCATACTGATTTAGGGAAAAGTTGTTTAGGAACAAAAGTAAATGGCAAACTTGTTCCACTAAGTCACAGACTTAAAAGTGGTGATCAAATTGAAATAATTAATTCTAGCAAACAAACTCCTAAAGAAAATTGGTTAGATTTTGTGGTAACTGCAAAAGCAAGAAATAAAATAAAGAATTCCTTAAAACAAGAAAAAAAACAAATTGCAAATAATGGTAAGGAAATTTTAATAAGAAAATTAAAACATTTAAAAATTATATTTTCTGAATCTACTGTTAACGAATTACAAATATATTTTGAATTAAATGACAGCTTGGAATTATTTTATAGGTTAGGAATTGGGAAAATCTCTAATGAACAACTCAAAGAGTTTAAAAACAACAGAGATAGTTGGTATGATTTTATTAAATCAAAGTTTATTAGAAAAAACAAACAAACGTCTCCAACTATTAAAGAAGAAAAGAATAAATTATTAGTGTTTGGAGAAGAAGATGAGGTTCTAGATTATAAAATTGCATCATGTTGCCAACCCATATCTGGCGATAAAGTATTTGGTTTTGTTACAATAAAAGATGGAATTAAAATACATTCCGTATCATGTCCAAATGCAATAAGACTTCGTGCTAATTTTTCTTATAGAATAATTAATTGTAAATGGAAAAGTATTAATAGTATTGATTTTGACGCCTTAATAGAAATAAAAGGGATCGATTCTGTTGGACTTGTAAATAAAATAACTAATATTATATCAAGTCATATGAATGTTAATATGAAATTAGTTAATTTTAACAGCAATGATGGTTTATTTTACGGACGAATCACACTTTTAGTCAAGAATAATACTCATCTTAATAAAGTAATGAGACAAATACAGAAAATAGACGGAGTAAAAACCGTTAACAGATTGAATGAATAATTTATGAACGAAAAAACATTATTAAATCAATATTTAAAAAATCAGAATTTAAGGCAAACTCCTGAAAGATATATTGTTCTTAAATATATATATAAAATAAATACTCATTTTGATATAGATTATTTATATAGTTTTATTAATAAAAAAGAAAAGATTAGTAAGGCAACTATATATAATAATTTAGAAATATTTGTTAAAGCCAAATTAATTAAACAATTACAATTCAATAATAATAAAATCTTGTATGAAAAATCACTACAAAAAAGACAGCATGATCATCTAATTTGTAATGACTGTGGAAAAATAAATGAGTTTTGTGACCCAAGAATTCAAAATATTTTATCTGGTATTGAAAAAACAACTAACTTTCAAATAGAAAGCCATTCATTAAATGTGTTTGGAAATTGTAATAAAGAAAACTGTGAAAAATGAGTGTTGATGTACTATTAGGCCTACAATGGGGTGATGAAGGAAAAGGTAAAATTGTTGATTTTATAAGTAAGAAATATAACATAATAGCTAGATTTCAGGGAGGACCAAATGCAGGTCACACAATTTATATAAATAAAAAAAAACACGTACTACACACTGTACCATCAGGTATATTTAATAAAAATGTTCAAAATATTAT
>NHIO02000028.1 GCA_002171975.2 Flavobacteriales bacterium TMED191 | reverse complement strand
TTTATCTGCCTAAATCATATTTAAAATCAAAAAATGGATTTAATTAGATTTACTAAATATGTTGAAGATAATTTATCAATACAGGAGGAAGTAAAAAATTGTAAAAATGGTACTGAATTCTTATTATTTTTAAAAAAATATAAGTGTGAGAATCTTTTTGATGAAATAAATTCAAGATCGAGAGATCTTGCAGCTAATTATTGGCCTTGGGCAGGTAAATTTAGAGCCGACAGGAAAAAGTACTTTGATTTAAATACTAATAATATATAGAGTGTATTTAAAGTAATATTCCGTCGATTTAATTATTCCTCTTAACCATTCAACCCATTGATCTTTATGCGGGGGTGGCAGCATGGCACTAGATTGGATGTGAGCGAGATGTGAGCGAGATTTTGCTCATTGGGCAGCGGGTCAAATCTTAGTGCAATTATCTATGGAGACTTCAGTCAATTAATGATTGAAATGTTTGCAAATATCGAAGTTCTAATTGATCCATATTCTGATTTTGCATCTGGCAAAGTTGGGATAAGAGCTTTAGCTTCTTTTGATATTGGAGTAAGACAAGCCAAGTTTTTAAAGATATTGAATGGTTTCGTAAATTATTAAAATGTTTTGAAAAAATAATAAAAATTATTTAAATCAACAATTTACATTTATAGTATTTAGTAATTAAATAAAAAATCAAAATTGACTAATTCAGATAAAAATCCAATTTTAACTTTTAACGAAAAAAAATACGATATTAATTCATTACCTGACAAAGCTAAAGATCTAATTAAGGCCGCCCAAGTAGCTGAAACACAAATAAAAATGCAAGAAGATAACTTGAAATTAATTTCCGTTGCCAGACAAACTATTTCTTCTCAACTTAAAAATGAACTTGAAAATGTTACTCCGATAGAATAAAAATTATCTTTGTTGAGCCAAAGGATCAAAAATATCACTAATAATATTAAATATAGAGGCAATAATTGGCTTATCCCTTAATTTAATTTTAGTTGTTATTGCCATCCCAGATCTAAGTTCATCAAAACTAATTTTTCCCTGAATTTCTGGTGAAATCAACTTAATTTCTGCAATGTAAGTTCTTCTATTTACTCCGGAAGATGTATCTGTTGAAACTGTTGGAGAGATAGTAAATACTTCCGCGATTATTCCACCAAAGTCATCTGAAGGGAATGCATCTACTTCGACTACAGCCTCCATACCAGCTTGAATTGGGGCACTAACTTTGGAAGGAATTGATGCTTTTACAATGATTTCATTGTCAGGAACAACAGTAATAACAACATCATTTGCCATTATTCTTTCACCAGGACTTTGATATTTTATATTTTGTATATATCCACTCACAGGAGACTCTATCTTAAATCTATTCGTTTTTGCTTCTAACTCTAATATTAAAGTTGAAATTTGCTCTAATTGTTCGGCATTTTGATAAAGAATATTATCTTTTTCTAACAAATTAGCTTTATAATTTTTTTCTAATTCGTTTAATTCAATTTGATTTTGTAAGTATTGTATTTCTGAAACAGCACCTTCAATTTCAAGAGTTTTATACTTTTCGACAAGGTTTTGTTTAAATTTAATTTCTTCATTTAATTGGCTTAATTTGAGATCATATGAATCAAAAAGATTAATTCTTTGATTTTGTCCATACTCAAGTCTTTTTCTAGCCCCATTCAATCTTGCTTTAGTTTCATCATCTTCATAGATTAGTAAAGGTGTAAATTTTTCGACATATTGGTTAGTTTTAACAAGAACCTCTGTGATTCTCCCCGGATCCATAGCACTTATTTTTACTTCTGGCGTAATTGTAGTTAATTCTCCCGTAAGAATTATAGTCTCTTCAATGGTAGTAAACACAGACCAGATTATTATTGATATAGAACCTGAACTCAATGTCCAAATAAAAACTCTGGACCAAATTGGAGGGGGTGGGAGAAGTGTTAAATCTGCAGCAATATTTTCTTCATTTGAAATATTACTAAAAACACCTGATATTCTCTCTATTAAAATTAATCTTATTTTTTTAAGGGAAAATTCTATTTTATTATTAATAAATTTAAATTCTGTAGAAGAAATTAGTGATTTATAAAGTCTTTTAATCCTGAAAATAAGCTTATTTCTTTTATCATAAAAATCTATAAATGAATAAGTCTGTTTCTTTAGCTTAGAAATTATTGATTTGTTGAAATAAAATTTATTTAAAAAAGTTTTTTTCTTTGATCTTATAATTATATTCTTTTTTTTAGTTCTTATTAAAGTTGAAAATTCTTTCTGTACCCCTTTTAATTTTTGTTTTAATAATTTTTTTAATTTTTTATAATTACTCATTAAAGTTTTTACTCATTAAATTGTGAATTATAAAGTGCATAGTATCTTCCTTTTTGCTTCATAAGTTCTACATGACCTCCTGACGAATCAACCCTTCCATTATGCATTACGATTATATTATCAGCATCAACAATCGTGGATAACCTATGAGTTATCATAAGCATAGTTTTATCTTTAAATTCTTCTCTCATATTATTAACAACTTGTTTTTCAGTGTCTACATCAAGAGCCGAGGTTGCTTCATCAAGAACAACTAAATTAGGCTTTTCTAGCAACATCCTGGCGAGAGCAACTCGTTGACGCTGTCCTCCCGATAATCCTGAGCCTTTTTCTCCAATAGGGGTACCGTAACCAAATGGTAATGTCATTATAAATTCATGTGCGCATGCAGCTTTTGATGCTTCAACAACTTTCTCTGCAGAAATTTCAGGATCTCCTAATGCGATATTACTAAAGACTGTACCCTCAAAGAGCATACAATCTTGAGGAACAAAGCCAATTTGTCTTCTCAAGCTATATAGATCTACCTTTGTAATATCAAAATCATCAATCAAGAGTTTTCCTGAGGTTGGCCTATATAATCTAGGAATCATTTTCAATAATGAGCTTTTACCGCAACCACTTTGTCCAACAAGACCCACAAAAGCACCTCTTTTAATCTCAATATCTACTGAGTGCAATACTGGATTAGCCGTTGAACTGTAAGCAAATCCTACATTAACTGCCTTTATAGAACCTTTTATTTCTGGCATTTCTATATTTTTATCTTCATTTTCTAAGACTTCAAGTGGTTGATTTACGATATCTCCCACTCTAGTGAGAGAAAGAGACATTTCTTGAAATTGTTGCCATGATCCAGACAGCCTAAGCATTGGTTGAGTAACATAACCACTAATAATTCTAAAAGCTATGAGTTGGCCTAATGTCAACTGATTATTAATTACTAGCCAAGAACCAATTCCTATCACAGCAATATTATTTAATTTATTTATTAGTTGACCAGCATTTGTACTAGTAGTATTTGCAAGTATGGCTTTAAAACCTTGATTAATAGACTTTAAATGCTTATCCTCCCATTGCCTTCTTGCATTGTATTCAGCATTTTGCAATTTTATTGTATGAATACCTCCTAACATTTCTACTAGGAATGCATTGGTTTTAGCTTGAGCCTCGGCCCTTAATCTAATTAATTTTTGAGTTATCGGAGTAACTCCAACAGTAACAACGAATAATAATGGGACAGAAATAAATACTATAGATGTCAGTAAAGGGCTATAGAAAATCATTACAGTGAAATAAAGAATAGAAAATATTGCATCTAAAACTACTGTAAGAGCTGTTCCTGTTAAAAATCTTCTTATATTTTCCAACTCGTTCAGTCTGCTGGATAATTCACCTACTGGTCTAGAATCAAAAAAACGAGCATTAAGTCTCAACATTCTGGATAAGATAGCAGAACCAATGCCTATATCAATACGATTAGATATCTCTACAAATTGAAATGTCCTCAAACTACTAAACATAATTTCGAGTAAACTAAAAATAATCATTAATACCACTAAAGGTGTTAAAGCTTCTGTAGCCCCTTTACTTAAAACCCTATCTATTATTTGTTGAAATAGGAGTGGGGTAGCCAATTGGAATAATTGATTAAGAAAACTTGCCGCGAAAACTTCAACAAGTTGTGTTCTAAATTTTTGAACATATGGGATAAGCCAGGCAAGATTAAAACGGTTTTTCGGCGTATTTAGGCCGACTTCTAATGTAATAATATTATTTTCTTTTTCAAAAAGAATATTTAATTGTTTAGCATTTAAAAAACTCATACCTTTAAGAGGGCAATATAAGGTAACGAATTTAGAGTTGCTTTTTAATATTAAATTGCAGATGCCCTCTTCATTGATCCAAATTGAAGGAGTAGATAGCAAAAGAGGATTTTTTTTATTTACTCGTACTATTTTTACACTAAGTCCAAATCTATCAAGTAAATTCACAGTATTATTTATCCAAGATTTTTGCTGTTCTTCGATGATTTTTGAGGCTCTACGAATTGTTTCTGAACGAGTAGGCATATCAAAGTATTTAACAAGCATAGATATTATTGCGAAATAACTTTCCTCTCTATTATTGGCTTTTATTAATTCAAATTCTAAGTTCTTATTTTCATTACTTTTTGAATATTTATTAACATCTTTAGATTCTTCTTCAACGGAATTAGGGTTAAGAATTTTTTGATTTTCTTTTGAATCAATTCTTTTATTTATTTTTTCATCAACAGATGTTTCTTCCGAGATAGTATCTCCCAACAAATTTCGTTCATCGAATTTAACTATTGATACTCTTCTATGATTGTCAGAGAAAAATTTCTTATATATTTCTCCATTAATAAATTGTCCATACTTAAACCCACGTAAGGTTTTATCTAAGTAAATAATCTTATCATTTTTTTTAATCTTAGAAATATCTGTGCAAATTTGAAATAACTGATTTAAATCGTTAAATGAATATTTATTATTTATAAAAGTTTCCTTTAAATCGGTCTGATTTATAATTATTTTATATAAATTAATTAATTCAAAATAGCAAATCTTATTTTTATATAAATTAAAAATTTGCAAAAGTTTTTCATCTGATAAACCTTCAATATCTAGGATATAGTAATTACATTCGGAGTTTGCTCTTACCTCTCCTTTAATATTTAAATTAACTATGTTTGTGAATCCAATGAGAAAAGGGGCATCAAAAACACCCAGGGTTTGAGATTTAAATACTTTTTCATTGTCAATTAATCTAATTGATCCCTTTGTTAAAAGTATCAGATTATTCTTTGATGACTCAGAGGAATAGATAAGAGATCCAATTTCTGCTTTATTTAAGGTTATATTATCCCCAAAAATCGAGAGAAAAATATCATATTGATCTTGATTAAATTTCATTCAATTAGAAAATTATTTATCATTTCATTATTAATATCTTGAGAAAGCTGCCTAATTTTTGAGGTTAAGAGCATTTTACCTAATACTTGTTTTGTTGATTGATTTAATTCACTATCAAATCTATATTCTAGTCTTAAGATAACAAACCACTGATCAATTGCAAAGGGTTTAAAAAGTTGTTTGGGAGTGGCCGTTCTTAATCTTGAAGAAATATCAGGATGAGGAACGGTAAGATCACAAGGACCTAATATACCTTGAGTTTTAGATTCAGGTCCTTCACTATATTTTTCAGATGCATCACCAAAAGTAATTTCCCCGGATTCAATGGAATAGTAAAGATGATAGGCTAGATTTTGATCAGTAACCCTTAAAAAACTATATAAAACCCTATCTAAACGATCCTTGAATCTTAAGAACAGTGCCTCAGCATTACTTGATATTAATTGTTCGATTATATTTCTTCTTTTAAATTTAAATTGGGCATATTCAGAAAGTGATTTTATATCTTTAGATAATAAAACTGTTTTTTGCCAATTGATTAGAGCCTCCTTGTCTTTTATGTCTAATTCCTTCATGAGAGCCTCTATTGCTTCTTTATCAGATATTTCTGACTTTAAATTTAATTTAAATTCATTTATAAACCTTAATTCCGCCTGAAATGTTGCATAGGGTTGAAGTAAATTACCCATTGCCAAAAGTCTCATGATTGAATTTGAGCTTTGATTATCCATCATTAAATTATTTAAGTTTCTTTAAAAATTTCATAAATAAGATTATTGCAAATGCTATATATTCAAGTTTTAACAAATTCCCCTTTTTAAACAATTATGATTGTATTAAAAGATACCTTTGGTTATTTTAGAAACATAGCAATTTGGGAAATTATTTAATTTCTTGTGAATTTAAAAATCATTTTATTGATATTGTAATTAAACTAATTCTTTATATGTAATTATAATAAAACCTTTTCTAAAGTAAATTAAAAATCTTATTAAAAGAATTCTCTTTCTTTTAAAAAGTAATTTTGTTTAATTTTTGTGAAATTATCAAAAACAAATCATGAAAAATTCTTTTTATGAATCAGTAAATTATCACAACAATCAACAATATGAGCAAACATTATAATATCTGAATCACAAATCTCGTTACTGCCTGGATCATTCGCCAAAGCTAGTAGATTTTTACATATATTTTTAGCATATTTATCTTCTTGATCTATATATTGAAAAAGATTATTATTTAACCACATGTCCCAATTCACATCAAAAGATTCAATATTTGAGAAATCCTTCTGAATTTTTTCAATTTGATTAATAAAGACTCCTGGCTTAGAAGATAAAAGTAATGCCTTATAAAGGAGAGAATTACCATTCAAATCAAAACCTTTTATAAATTTATAATTAGATAATTTTTCTTTGTTAAAATTAAGTTTTAGATTTTTTGCTTCTCTAACAATTACATAGCTAGCACCTTTTGATGTTTCGAAGATCCACTTTCCTGTAAATTTAGGATTCCTTCTCCGTAAATTTAACTTATAGTCAATCTCCATATTTTTAGCAATTGGTGTTAAGACTCTCTCTCCAGCAATAGGTAAAAACAATGCTCCAAGTATTGATAAAAATTGATTATTATTAAAATATTCAAAAAGATTATTAAGATTCTCTTTTACATCATTAAGACTTCTTTTAAAATTTTCTAAGAGGCCTAATTGATTATTTTGCAAATCATTTAATTTGTTATTCGTCACATCTTTAATTTTTAATTCTTGAATTTTTCTTTCACCAATAGAATTATCTATATCAAAGAAAGATTTAGTATTAACATTAGTATCTGTCTCAGATAAGTCACTTTGATTTCTCAAATTAATTGAACTAGCAGGAAAAGAATTATTAAAGGGGGCATTAGTTACGATAGGAATTTGTGAATCTTGGGAATTTAAAGAATTATTTTGAACATTTGTAGTAGAGTTTTGAGAAATAATTTCGTCAGCCGGACTTGTTTCAATTGGTATTAGAGGATCTTCAATGGCACTTGTTTCAATGGGTATTAGAGGATCTTCAATGGCACTTGTTTCAATGGGTATTAGAGGGTCTCCAATGACATTTATTTCAATATCTGTATCAAAAAAACCTTGATCGAGAAGGAACATAGATATTACATCAATTGTCTGATCTCCATCTTTATCGATTAGATAAGCTGAACCATCTATAGATTCTATTAATTGATCTGAAATATTTAAGTTTTCTAAATTATCAGATCTTTTTAATGAACCAATTAATAAATCATTTTCCTCTGAATAATTGTAAAAGTTATAATTTAAATCCTTTAACCAATTTTCAAAATCTCCATCAGTTTCGGAACTATAATTGATAACTTGTGATTGAAAAAGATGAGATTCATTATTAGCAGTAGTTTTAATTAATTCGTTAATATTTAACCCCCCATCCTCAAGATTTATATCAACATATGCACCTGCCTTTCCATTTGTATCTATTGAAAACTCTAATTTACCTATGGGCGAGTCAACATAATTTGCTGATTTCAAGAGATTTCTTGAAGCGGAAATGATTTCTTCATCTACTTCTTCTTGTTTAGCATTTAATAAAAGTAATTCATCTTCAGCTATAGAATCTAATAAGACTATAGGCATATTCTTCTGAGAATTATTTAATATCGCAGCAGATCCACTTGCAATTTTATCGATAAGATTATCCCTATTTGTCTCATTCTTATTTAGTTTTTGAAATATATTAATCAAATCAGATTCTTCATTTAAAAGATTTTGGTTGGATTCATATCTATTAAAAATAGCTTTAATATCATCAGAACCTAGCCTATCTATCAAAGTTAAACCGTTTACAATCTCATTAGTATTAGAATTATCAACAATATTAATTCTAAGNATGCCTTTAACTTTTGCAGATAAATCGCCTTGATAAAATGAACTATCTTTTGCCGTCACTTTAATCCTATGATTTCCAAGAGGAAACTGGCTAAAGTCACTAACTTCATTCGTGAAAGTTATATTTCTACTTTGATCATCAAACTTTATAAGCTCTCTTAATTCATCGGGAATTTTAACTTCCCAAGTTATCTCATCACTAGGATCTAAATCTAAGACATTCTCAGAAAGTTCAAATAAAACATTATTAAAAAATTCGTTATTATTNATAAAAGTATCATCAAGGTTTAAGGGCTTTGCAGGAAGAAAAACCGGTCTTGAGTTTATAATTGGAATCCAAAACTTTGAAACAGTTGAATCTTCAGTCCCAAATAAATTATTAGCATCATCTGCCACTTTTGTTGAAGTCCAGATTTCTATTGGGACTCCATATTTATATTCATTAGATAAAGAGGATGGTATTTTAGAGAAAGTATTTGGATCAATTGATAACTTAAATCCTTCTAGGTTACTATGGATATTTTTATCTTTAATCTTACTAAGATTAATAATATGCTTAATCGTTTCTTCATTCTCCTTTGTAGTAGTAATTAAACTATTTGTTTCAAGATTGCTAGTTGTAATTTTACTATTAGAAGATTTAACTTTTAGATTAATAAAGACTTCATCACCTTTAGGATCATTTAGTTCTGGAGAATTTATATTTAACGCTTTTCCTAAATCAATAANAATATTTTTATTGAAAGCCGTCCCCAAATTATTTANNTTCAGTGGGGTTTTATTATTACTAGAAGTTAATANTGTTATTTCTGGTTTTGGAATAAATTCAGTTTGAAAAAAGGGAGAAGTAATTTCTAATCCATATTNATCCNTTGCTGTTATTGCAAATCTAGGATTAATATTTTTAAACAANCCTGNGGGCGGGTCAAATTTTAATTTAATATTGCCNTNTGAATCTGATTGTAATGAAATTGAATCAGGNGTATTTCCAAACTCATCAAAATAATTATTATTTTCAAAAAATAGACTTAAATCTAAACTATCATTATGAATAATATCCTCGTCATCAAATAATTTTATAATATTAGAAATTACAGAATCTCTCTCAATAAATTTNTTATCTAATAAATTTTGAATTNACTTCACACCAGAGGNATTTAGTNTAGGCGCNTCATTCAGATTTTCGATATTTAAAAGNAAGCTGCCAATTACACTNTCTCCTGATTGATCAGTTGCNTTAACATTAATTTTATGTAAACCTACATTTTGATTATCTGGNGCTAATATCTCGATNTCGGCACCCTCTTGNTTTGTTATTGAATGAATTACACTATTTTCTTCATTCAATNTAATTGCATTTCTTGTGGTTAATCCATCTCTAAAATCTCCTATACCTGGAGTAAGTGATACCATAACTTTCANCTCAGGTGATTTTAGAATCGCCTCAAAAGATAANAGTTCTTCATTATTNTCATCTCCAATACTTCCTCCTATTCCTAAATCAGGAGCAGACCCTGCCTCAACTCTAAAACCTTTTCTTTGTGNAACTATTTTNTTAAAAAGGGGTAATTCTTCAGACANTTTTATAGATTGAGAAATTATTTCTAAAGAATTACTGATTGATACATCTAAATCTAAGCCGACTAAACCTTTAATATCATCTATCCTGTTATCGGAAGCTTCGACCACTATTTTTAATTTTGTATTCTCATTCAGATTTGACAAATCATTTATTTCAACTTTCTGAGTAAATTTTCCATCATTATCTTCTATAAAAAATACTGGTTCAATTAAAAATTTATCTTTAGCATCTGCTTTAGTGGTTGTTTTATAAGAAAGATTGATCCAATCAGGATTTTCTAAAATTACCTCATTATTATTTTCAATTTTAAAAATATCAGTTAATTCATAACTAAGAGAATCTCCAAAAGGGAAATCCTCATCATCAAAAAGCAAATTAGGATTTAAAGTGGCATATGAATTTTGAAGGAGCTTAGGAATATTATCAACAATTTCCCCCAAAGATGACAAATCTGGATTTTGAACTAAGACAGGTGGGTCATTAATATTTTGAACATTTATTTTTAATCGATAGGTAATTATTTTACCTGATTGGTCAAATGCATTAAAATCTAAACTTAATTCCCCTATGTCATTGATGGAAGGTTTACCTTTTAGAACTCCACCGGTAATACCACTTTCTTTCTCTAGTGTTAACCAATTTGGTAAAACAGGTGAAATTTCATCAATAATATCCGTAAGATCTGGATCAACAAATAAATTACGTAAATCTAAATTAAGTTCAGTTTTTCCGGGAAGTATATCTATTTCCTCCTCCCATAGAGAGTTGGTAATCTTAATTGCCTCTTCTCTGCTAACACTCGGAGTTTCGTTAATATTTAATACATTGACAGATAATTTGATAGTTGAATTAGAACCAAATTGATCAATAGCTCTAAGGAATATTTTTTGATTACCTATAATTTGTTTCGTTTGTGGTTTTATAACTAATAAAGAATTATTAATTTTGCATAAATTCGCCAATTCATTCTCCCAATTAGTGCCATCTTTACTTACTTGAAAAGAGAGAGAATCTCCATGTTTTATATCAATATCATCAAACATATTTNCCAAACTCAATAAATTAGAGTTATTAAGATTAATAGATTTTTCATACTCTTTATTATTTTCATCTGAAATATCAGTCCATCCACTAGGCATATTAAGAAAGAAAGGCTTTTGATTTACATTACCAATTTCCAATTTAACTTCTTGCTCTATTTGTCCTCCTAAAGGATCATTNGCTTTAATCTTTAAAGTATAAATACCGACTTGATCATTAGTAGCATTTGAAGTTAATATCCCATCATTACTNAAAGTCAGCCANGAAGGNAGATTACCAAATTCCCCGTCTTGATCTTTAAATTTTAAAGAGATAAACAATTCATTATTTTCATTATCAATATCTATGAACCTATTTCTTAAATTCCAATNAAACTNCCCTCCTTCATCAGCTTTATCCAAATCATTAAAATTAATAATTAAAGGTGCATCATTTACGGGAGTTAAGATTGTACGAACTATAAGGTTTTGAGTAGACTTTTCTTCNAAAGTNTCATCTCCNATACTTATCGCTTTAATACTAAATTGGAATTCTCCATTTTTGTTATTTGGAAATGAAACATATAAATCATCCCATTTATGATAAGGAAGTCTTAATGAAGNATTCAACANTCCATCNGTATTAAAATTAATCGGTGAAGAAAAAGTTTTTTGCCCCCCNGAATCATTTAAGAGTTTTATAATTTTTGAATTTTCTGGTAAATTACTAAGCTCCAAAAACAAAGTCTGGCCCATTCCTATATCTCTATGTTTTGCAGAAACAACCCCTCCTATATTATTTAATATTGGTATTGCTGTATCTTCATAACCTTGAATAGAACCTGAGACTTGAAGCANAGGTACTTTTACAATTATTTTTTCTAAGTTAGCTTTAACAGTAATTTCTTCAGAGTTACCCAGAGTAATAGAATTNCCATCTATTGATTTTGGNGTAAGTTTTAATTTCAAATCATCAATAATCTCATCTAAATAAATAGATAAATTTGGTAAATGTTCGTTTCTGACTTCAACACTGCCATCATTCAGCAATTTATGCGGAGTATTAAATATTATCTGATTTGGGAAAGTNGTTACCTCGTTAGCTTTATTTAAAGCATTGATAATAATNCTATATTCTTCTGATGAATCANTATCATCACTAGAAATATCTAGACCAAGGTCNCTNATATTAACCCAACCATTAGTATTAATTTCAAGTTTATCNGTTACTGGATTTTGAATTATAACTTTTGGAAGATCCGCAATTGGAAGAATTTCTATTATTGATTTGGTAAAAGGAGTTTCAGCAAAATTACCATTACCTAAAGGATCACTTACAACACAAAAATCAAAGGAAAACTTGCCTGAAATATTTGAATTTGGTTTAACAATCAAATTATCTAAACTCTCAAATTTAATTTCAGGAGAANTTGAGGTATATATTTGATTATTTGCACTATCAAAAATATGTAAATTAGAACTGATATTTTTTAATTTATAGCTCAGTTTATCAGTTTTACTATTTGGAAGTATTTCATATAAATTCAAAAGTTGAATTCCCTCTGAATCTTCTTCAATAGTTGGTTGATTAAAGGTTACATTTGCAGGTAAAGCATTTTTATGAAAAGGTAATTCTATATTGGTTTTAGGACTGTTAGATTCATCCCCGTTTGAAATTTCTCTACTTATTCTTGTTACAGAAATATTAACTAATTCATTNTTAAAAGAACTATCGTAAATTTCTAAATATGGTAAGTCNTCACTTCTTACTCTAAAAACATTTTTATTACTAACAAAATTATTACTTAGAGGAATCCAATTATTATCATTAAAATTTCTTAAAAACAATCCTTTTGGAATTTCTAATTCATATCTAATTTCTTCAGATCCGTCCAAATCAAAAAGTCCATTATTATAGTCAGAAACATCAATAATTTTACTTAAGTATAATTTTGATCCTTGAATAAGAGCTTCAGAATTATTTATTCTTTCTATGGGCAGGGGAATATCAGCAATGGGATTCACGTATAAAATATTTTTTGCTTGTGTTTCTGCGATCTGATCTGTAATTATCTCTGTAGATATAGCTTTCCAATCAAGCTCAATTTGACCTGCAAAGTTTTCAGATGGATTTATATAATATTTATCTAATTTATCTAATTCAATTTTGTAAAACCCATTTTCAGTATTGAGATTTATTTNATTCTTATTCAAATCAACTTCATAAATCTGAAAATTTAAAGAATCTTTTATCTCTAAGTGTAATTTTTCAGAACCATCATTATCAACCAATCTCGCAATTGAAACCATATTAATCAAGTTAACACTTTGATCTTCATTTATAGTTTGATTTTGAACTCTGAACAAGGGTTTTGTAGGTTGACTATCTACTTTTAAACCATAGGAAATAATTGATGAGTTAATTAGTGAACCATCAGATTGTAATTGACTTACTAAAAAGGTAAGGTTTGAACTCCCGCTCCAGAAAGGAGGTGGGAATAAAATTAATTCCCCACCATTTTTATTTAAATCAGACCAAGTAAATAACCAATCACCCCTTGAATCTTTTACACCTATGGAAGGTTTTATTTCAGAAGGTAATCCTGATAATCTTACCANAGTCAACTCATCAAGACCTTGTTCAATCCAGTNATTACTTTCAGGAGATTTTAGAGAGAATCTTATAGAGCTCCCATTTTCTTGCATATTTATATAATCATTATNTGTATTAAAATTCTCGACTTCAAGATGAATGGTACTTTGTTGACTAGGATTAACTTTTAATCCAACATCAAACATATTATATTGATCCGTAGAATCTTTTTTTGAAGCTTTAACAGTTCCAATTATCTGATTACCTGAGTTCCAATTAGGCTGATTATCGATAATTTCATATGACTTTAAGTCGACATTATTAACAAATTCACTTAATTTATAAATTTCATCATTATTACTTTTGGCATCCCCATCATCAAACCAAAGTAATATATCATCCCATTTTTCATCACTTGAATTAATCTTTAAGTTAAAATCAGTGTCTAGACTTTTCAAGGCGGATACCCCACTTAAATATGTTCTTAATCCATTCTCTGATTGAAAATATTCAGAGAATAGTTCCGTTATAGAATTGATCTGAACATCTCCATTTAAATCATTTGATTTATCATTTAATGCAATAAATGCTGTATTTTTACCTCCAAGATTTGCATTTGAGCTAATCCAACCTGTAGACAAAGGTTCAGAATTTGGAATCATCTCAAACTTTAAATCAATACTTTCATCAATTGATATTAAATCCAACTTACCATCATCGAAATCTATTAAAAGAGGGTCAATGGTTAGCAAGTCTTTTGTTAAAATAGGTACATTGTTATGATCATTAAATTGAGTTAAATCAATAGTTGAACTTCTTAATTTAGATCTAGAATCTCCTCCTATCTGACCTGAAATAAGTGAGGAAATAGATAGACCCAGAGCTAAATTATTTTCTAAAGGAGGAGTATTTTTATCATTAGCAACTAAATATAAATTATTACTATTAATAAAACTAAATTGATTTATCTCCTCAGGATTATCCTCTTGAAACTTGGGAATATTAAATAGAGCGATAGTACCAAACTTATCTTTTGCTCCAACAGACCTATATTCATTATTAATTTTTTCTGCTAATGAATATCCACTGGGTATGTTTGAAACAGAAAGAGATATAGTTTCATTTGGATTTCGGAACCCATTAGAACTACTACCTCTTCTTATACCTATAGACAATTTACCAGAAATAGGATCAAAATTTAATTCATTATCAAATTCTGGTAAATTCGCTTTTTGTATAACGTTCCAACTAAATTCAGATTTATCACTGGAAATAGCAAATTTTCTGGAAATATCTTCAGCAATATTATTAAAAGTTATATCTTCAATGCTTCTTGAAGAAGAAATGATTTCTAAATCCCCTTTTAGTTCCCCATTAAAAGAATCTTTTGTCTTAATATAAAAATCAATCTGATCAGAGAAGTTATTTAAACTATTGTCAAATATAAATTGTATTTTATTAGAGTTTTCATTTAGATCAATAATCTGTTCATATTTTGGACTTTCTGCATTATTAATATTCTCAATAAAGGCTTCTTTAGGAAGGATCATTGAAATAATTAAAGATTTTGCGGAAGAGTCAATATTAGAAAATAATGATATTTTGGATAACTCTCCAGCCTGTTGAATCCCTTCTGGTAGTTGAAAATCAAATACTGCTTCATTATCTATAAATGCTGTTGGTTTAAGTTTGCGGAAAAAGATAGGGGTTTGTAATTCTGCACCATTAGTTTCCTTACTTATTGCACTTAAAGATATTTGAAACTCATCAAAAATATTTTGATTTGTCCTTATAAATGAATCTTTCCATTCTTCTGATGTAAGTAAAATCCCATTGCTAGTAGATATCCCGATACTTTGAGATAAGCTATTTGTTAAGAAAAGATCTTCTCTTTCATTAGGGAAATTTACAAAGTAAAAAACCTCCTCTTCTAGATCAGGACTAGAAGCATTAAAAAGCGAGTCTAAATTTGTAAAGGAAAAAGAATCTAATAATTCAATTCTTTCATCAAAAAATAACCAACTAGCAAGATTGGGTAAAGGATTAATTTTAAAAATTTTTTCGAAAAAATCACTTTCAGCTTTAATATTTGTTTCCCCAAGTGAACTCTGAATTTTTATATCTATGTCAAAAGTTCCTTTAGCATATGGATTCCTAGTCTTAACAGAATGATTTTCTAGAAATAAATTAATTTCATCAAGAGTACCGTTATAAATCCATTCCGTAGAGTTGTTATTTTCAAATTCTTTTGTTTTAATTTCTCCATTTAAATTAATTAAGTCTAATTTATCTTGATTATTACTAATAAATATTTTAAATTTTTCTCCCGTAACCGGTTCATGTTGAATATTAAATAAATTTGCTAAAGGTAACAAATTACCCTCATCAAGTAATATTTCTTCTGGATTAACAACTATATTCGGGGTGACCAAAGATCTTTGTAATTGAAAAACAAAATCAACACTTACTTGTTTGCCATAATTATCATTAGCAATCAATCTTGTGTTATAAAATTTAATTCCATCAGAAGTATCTAATCCTAAATCAGTACTGTTGCCATAAAAAATCAAATTAGAGGAATCAAATTCGAATAACTCGTTACTATCAAGAATTTGCCCATCGATTTCAAGTTTATAATCTAACTTTTCATTTGGATCAATCCCTATATCGGGATCATTAAAAATATCAAAAGGTATCTCAATAGTGAAATCAGATTGTTCATCTATTTCAAAAGTTACAGTATCTAGATATCCATTTTGATTTTTAAGGTTCTCCGCTTTTATAACTTCTGCACCGCTATATTTAATTCTACTTTTTAATAAATCTAAATCCCTATAATTTAATGTTGGATTATTATTTTTGTACTTAACTTTAATTGGTACTGTCCCTGAAGCTGCTAATCCATTTTTATCTGTTGCCGATACAAAAATATAATTATCACCTATATTTTGTCCAATAGGTTTTAAAGTTAATTTTTCATTTTCTGAATGATAACTCAACCAATAATTTTCATCAAAGGTTATTGGCTTCAAAGAACCACTACCATCATCTTCCCAAACTCTAAAAGTTAAATTTTCATTAGGATCAAATCCTACGTCATAATCATTAAACCATTTATCAATTTCTAAAGACACTTCATCACCTAAATCTAGTTCAATAGGTGTGTCAAAACTAGGCATATTTTGAGTTATAAATGGACTATCGTTAATATTAAGAACCTTAAGAGTGGACGATTGCTCAACACTTAAACCATCAATATCAGTCGCTCTAACAGTAAAATTTGTTATTCCTACTGACGAATAGTCAGTACTAACGGTGATATTCCCAGTATTTTTATCTATTGATAATATTTTACTTATTTCATTATCACTATCATTAACAACAAGTTCATAAGATAATGATTCCTTTTCATCCACTAAAGTATCTTTATCAAAAAACGAATTTGACGTAAGTGTATAGTTAAATGCCATGTCCTGATCAACCTCAGGTAAATTTATTGGCTTAATTATTTCCGGAGAATCATTTATATTAATAACTTGAAACTCAATTTCCTGTGAAACAGGATTATTAACTCCATCAGAGGCGGAAACAACTACTTTGTATGAACCTACATCAATATTATTAGGAGAACCAGAAAGAAATTTATCATCACTAATTGATAACCACTGAGGTGCTGAAACAACTTCGTAAATCAGCGTTGAATCATCCTCATCAGAAAATAATAAAGATAAATCCTGAACATAATTATCTTCTTGTTTAATATTTACCTTTAAGGGATTATTAATTTCACCCTCAAAGGATAACGGTATAGGTGAATCATTAACTGACTCTACATTTATAACTAAGTTTCTTTGAATAAAATTTGGATCTGTCGAAGAAACAGTTAAGAAATGAGTCCCTATATGATTTTGTTCAGGAGTACTTTGTATAACAAGAGCTTTAGGACTATTATTATCCAAAAAGATTACGTCATCCTTGTTAGCCTTTATATTTTTTACAGCAGGTAGGCTATTTAGGTTTAAATTAAAATTTGGTAAATTATTAATATCAATATTTCTTAAAGGAATTCTTGCAAAAGTACTATAAGTATTATCAGAATGAGTGTCCCCGAGTACTATACCCTGAGAAGCTACTGGTAAAGAGCCGGCAGAAAGACCTTTTAACGAAGAAAATATTTCTGTTTCATTTGAAATAGAAAGTTCACCTAAACTTTGAAATATTGGTAATTTATCAATTCCAAAAACATTTTCATTGGTAAATAAAGTAGTATCAATAGCAATATTGGCATCGTCCCATTCGAGGTCAATATCTGCACCAATAAAACCTTTACCATGAGTTCTATAATCATATATGTGTAATTCTAACCAAAACAAGTCTTCATCATTTAAGTCCTGTAAAAACTTTTGTTCAAAGACAGGATTACCTTGATTTATAACATCTGGAAGAGGATCAACTAATTTTATATCGAGCCGGTTTATGATATCAATCTTTTCGTTATTTGTTGATTCAAAAGCCTGGACAATAAAATTATCAGGCAGTTTTTCATTAAAGTTATTTGAATCATAATTCTCAATGAGAATAGATTTTACATTATCTTCCTTTAAATAGTTAACATCAAATTCATAAGAATTTAAAAGATTATTATCACTTGAAGTATTATTCCAAACAAATTTATCAAGATTTATTAATTTAGTTAGTGAATCAGGTAATTCAGCAGAAGTAAAAATTACCTTATCGTCTCCAGAAATAAAATCATAAATATTATTTGATTTAAGTTCATTAATTTGTAAATTATCATCATTAGTAGTAAGTCTAAGGATCTCAATATCCTCAAGAATATCAATTTGAGCTTCGACTATATTGGTAAAAATATTACTTTTATTAACCACTAAATAATCATTAAAAATTTGATCATCTAGTACAGGAGAATTATTAAAGTTAAGACTTTCGTAATTATGTTTATCAAAGATATCCAGCCCAGTAGTATGGTCAATTTTATAACCAAGAGTATCAACATTTAAATCCTCTAAATTAGAATAATCAACAGCATCAACATTTTGATCGGATCCTATATAAACATCATTACCTTTAGTAGATAAGAAATGATTATTGATTAATTCATTTCTTTCAGTATTGTTATTAATATAAAAATTATCATTACCTGAAGAGCCTATAAAATTAGATTGATTATCCCAAGATATAGAACTTAATGATTGATTAATATTAATATATTTATTTTTTGTAGAAAAATTACCTAGGTCAATATTTAGATCATCATTATTGAAAGATAAATCTTCGTTAGCAACTGAAATGGTATAAGATTTTTCAGAATCTGAAATATTTACATTTAAATTAGAAACTAATTCAGAATTTTTTATTGAAACATCAGGTGATACTATATCAAAATTAAAATTATGATACTTAGTTATATCTATAATATTTTGATCATCATCATACATAGGTAATAAAAAATCCCATTAAGATAACGGGATTTATAGTTTTTAATTTTNATAATTTTTTAATTATAAAAATAAATTAAAGTATTGAACCAGATACCATATCAGCAACCATTACTTCTGGGAAGGATNCTCCAGGAGAAGCAACTGTATCTTCATAATCAAAGGCACTATTTTCATAATTTATGGCACTATTGATATCAGCAATAGCAGAAACAGCACCAGNATCAGCTTGGACGTTGTAAAGATCAGCATCAATTGTTGTCCATGAAGTATTTCCACTTAAAAGATCAGNTGATGAAACAGTNTCTTGAATAGTACCACCCCATTCAGCAGATAAAACCGCAAGGTCATNGACATCAATACCACCTATAAAATCAGCATTAACATCAGCGTAGTCTTCGGCACTAGCTCCTGNAGCAGTTGCGGCTAAAGCACCTGCATTTAGGAAAGCAAGATCCTTTAATGAAACTCTACCGTCATAGTTAACATCTCCTTGGAAAGTAACCATGGTCTTACTTACTTTTGATGCATCGTTGGTACCGTTAGTTGNATCGTTGTTAGCACCAGTAAGACTAAAGAAATCTAGATCANNCAAGACAGTACCAGCTGTAAGAGTATCAGCTATTTTTACATCAAATTTAAGCTTGTATCCATCAGCTGTAGATGAATCAAGATTATCTCCANCTATAGAAGATTTCTGAACCTCGAAACCTTCTAATAATGTTCCATTAGTAGAGGATGCTATAATTGCGTCCGAAGTACTGGAATATAATCCACTAACTGAAGAATCTAATGTTGAAGCATTGTAAGCTGNAGCAACTGTAACTTCAGTTGAANCTGTAGAACTTAAAACAANATCCTNAGCCTCTTCAGAATAAGTACCAACGTTTGTCCAGTAACTTTCTGCAATTACAGTACTTCCTTTTCTGACTAAGGAAGTAGTGTCATCAGATCCAATCCTTCTTTGAGTATAGATATTTGTACCAAAATCTTCAAATTGAGATTTCGCTTCATGTAATGTTACTTTGTTTTCNTTATCAGTATCATAAATTGTTTCAGCAGCTCCTGCTGCATATCCAAGCTCATTAAGAGAAGCTATTTCGGCATTATCANTGCCTCTATCTGATAAAACAGTNTCATATATATTCGTACTTGAGGAAAGCTCAATAGTTCCAGCTTTAGCTGTATAAGAATCGACAGCACTGATATCTGATAATAGATTTTCGACTGCTNCATCTNTATTAAGAGAAACATTNCTTAGAGTGAACATTTCAGTCCATCCAGCACTAGTATCTACCTCTGCAGTANTNCCAATTTCATCACCAACAGCACCAGTGAATCTTATGGAATCATCACCTGTAAAAGAATANGATACACCGTAGTTAAAACTAGNTGATTCTNTAAATGTTGCTCCACTAAAATCNNTAAATAATGATTNTGAGNTTNCTAAATCTGTAGTATTAAAAGATAGNGTGGTATCTATAGTTTCNAGGTTAATGTCAGTACCACCAACCTTTACGTAATATTTTATTGNATANGTGGANTNTGCGCCTGTTCCANCGTCAGTATCCCATTTCGTNNCAGNACNATAATCTCCAGANAATAAACCTGAAATGGCGTTTGCAGAATCTCCATGCCCTGTTTCAGTATATATTTCATACTTATAACTTAGTGCATTAGCNCCACTAATAAAGGTCGCCATAATTTTTGTTAAATATCAATGNACTTAATATAGCACCTTATTTCACNATAAAAAAGTTAAATCCTCGATTTGTATAATTTAATTCCAGTTTTGTATTACGGTAAACATTTATTTTGTATTACGGTAAACATTTATATAGATTGCAGTAAGCATTTTAAAAAATCTTTTCTATCATAAAGCCGCTTTAATAAAAGGATTTTGATCTTTTTTAATTATATTTAATGGGGTATTTTTTTTTGTTTGTAATCCTTAACAATTTAAAGGCTATTTATCTAGATAATATCATTTAGTATCGCCTTATACTAAAAATTAAATTGCAAGNATATTAAAAGGTACCTATTTATACTAAAACTGAAAATAGAAACTTTAATATTTTTATTTCGTTTAATCTTTAATTTTTTCTTAGTTAGAGTTATCTAAATAATTGACGCTATTTAATAAGCCACTTTCTTCTAAAATTTCTTGCTGAATAAATGCTGAATTATCGAAATTAATTATGGTTTCAATTTCAGTAATTGATCCAACAGAGAGTCCCGAGGTTTCCCCTTCATTTATTTCTGGAGTATCCCATTTTGTTTGATCCCAAGAAACGTCGTAATCAACAGCATCATGTATTGATTGCATAAAATCCTTCTCTAGTATTGCAATATCACTAACAGAAATTACACCATCAAAATTTGCATCTACATCGTTAGATGCAATAAAAGAATTTTGATCAGCATATAATTTTCCTGCATTTAAATATGCCAAGTCCATAAGAGAAACTCTTCCGTCATAATTTATATCACCTTGGTAAGTAATTATATTTCTTGAGAGAAGATTAGCGTTATTTTCTACAACTTGATTATCTTTAAAATCATCTCCATCGATTGAATAAAAACTTTCATTAGCGATAGATTCACCTGCCTGCCCGTTAACTCTAACTTCCAAATCAATTGAAAATGATTCTGAGGTGGAGTCATCCCAAGAACTTGCTCTCCCATCATTAGAAACTGAAGTAACACTGTAGCCTGCAACTGTATTTTCTTCAGTTGCTGTTAAATTTATCTTATCTCCATAATCAACAAGTGTAAGTTGATTGGTTGTATCTAAGTTCTCAGCAACTATTGAATCTAACTCAGTCTCAAAGTTTCCTACATTTGACCACCAAGACCTTCCGTTAACAGTTGAGCCATTTCTTATTAGAAAAGTCTTTGCATTAGAACCAACAACTCTTTGAGACCAAAGAGTTGTTCCATGTTCAACCATCTCGGCAAAAGTTTGATAGGTATATATCTCATTAGTTCTGTCTATTTCAAAAGAAAGATTAGATTGGTCATAACCTAATTCTTTTAAAGAGCTTATATATGCATTATCCAAAACCCCATTATTATCAGTATCTTGGTAATTCGATAAAACAGTATTAAAGTCATTGGATATAAAATTCAAATCTAGAGTTTCACCATTTTCAGTACCTCTTTCTACTTCTTGATCGAAAGATAAGTTTTTAATTCTAAATAGCTCGATATAATTAGTATTAACTCTCTCAGTAGAAGAAATTTCACTTCCAATAGATCCAGAGACCCTAAATCCCTCTTTGAGTTTATCGCCATACATGCCATCAAAAATTTGTTTATCTTGATGAGAGTATGATTTTGCAAAATTTATGTTATCTCCAAACTCAATATTTGCGTTTTGAAATTCAGAAAAAACACCATCAGCTAAATTAATGGTTAAATCAAAAGATTCTAAATTCCATAAAGTATCGNTATCTGTTGTTTTCGCTTCAATTAATAAATCATATTGTTTCTGACTATTGATCTCATCAAATATTGTTTGTTCCCCAGAGTCATCCAAAGTCCACAGGTTAACCCCAGTAACTTGTTCTCCAGTTTCTGANTCAAGAAGTTTATAACTATATCTCAAAATAGCCGCATCATTATCTATTTCTTTCTCATTAACTGAATAATTAGTTTCTCCCAAATTATAAATTTGAATATCGCCAGCTTCATTTAAACCTCCATTTAAGGAACTTACGGCAAGAGTATCTCCATCGTCAGAAAAACTTAATGATGATCCAAAATTCTCATTTGTTTTTGTACCTCCCAAGTCAAAACCTGATTGTCTCCATATATTTGTATTTTGATCAAAATTAAAAACTCTGACTTGACCTGAATCACTATTATTTGAAAAATCATGATTAATTGAACCAACACTCAAATAATCTCCATCTCCCGCTAAATCTAAAGAATAAGAACTTAAATCTCCAACTTTACTACCATCTATATCATTACCTTTTTGTATCCAATTATTATTCAATAGATCATATTCATAAACTCTTACGTGACCCGAATTAATTAAATTATTTCCATCATTTCTCATCGCACCAATTGCGATAAGAGAACCATCTAATTCATTATCTGGTGAAGCTATGCTTATTAAAGTGCCAGATTCATCAGTATTTTTCTCTCCAACAATATTATTTCCTAACTTCAACCATTCATTACTGTTTAAGTAATAAGCAGAAACGAATCCATTTTTATCAACTAAATCTTTTTCTGGGGAACCAATTGCAATTAAATCATTATCTAAATCAACTGTATATCCAAGATTTTCATTAGATATAGTTCCAAAAAACGGGTCAATAATTTCTTCCCATTCGCCTGAAGAATCACTAAAACTAAAAATATTTACGGAGCCTGCATCTTTTTCTCCGTTCAACAAATCATAATGTGGATCACCAACCGCAACAAGTAATCCATCATCAGAAAGATTGATTGACCAACCAAATGAATCGTTATTTTCACTACCAGATATTTGATTACCTAATGGGTGCCAATTATCATTATCAAATTCGTAAATACTTACAAACCCGTTACTAGTTTCATCTCCAGGTGAGCCAACTGCTAGTACCTTTCCATTCTCTGATAAATCAATCGAATAACCAAATTTTTGATTAGAAGATAAACCTGAAATAGTCTCCCCTAATTGAGCATTATTTGGATCAGAAAGATCATATACTTTTACATTTCCTGAATTAGTTAGACCTGAAATATCATCATTACTGTAGGGAGAACTGACAGCTAAAGTATTTGAATTATTTGCATAGGAAATTTCCCAGCCAAAACTTTCACCTTTGACTGTGTTATTAATTTCTTCTGTTTTATTCCAAATTGAAGCCAAATATAATCTCAACTATTATTAAAATAAGGCTTTTTTTCTTAGAAGTAAATCATTAATAATAGATATGTAGAAATGGTTACCTAATTCCCTAAGTTTTACAATGCTTATTGACTTTAGATTGAGCTTCTAATTCTCCAGCATCTTTAGCTTTATTCCAGTCGCTGCAGGCATTTTTTATCTCATTTAATTTATAAAAAATTTCACCTCTTTTCAAATAAGCTCTTCTCCTATCTTTTTCTAATCTTGAATTCTCTATGATGATGTTTAATGCATTAATAGCTGAACTTTTGTTTCCCAAAAAATCAAAAGCCAAGCTTCTTGCTAAATAAATTCTTGAATCATAAGTTTTCCATCTACTTTTTAATAATGCACATGTAATTTCTAAAGTTCTTGAAGCCTCTAGATTATTAGAAAATTGATTAGATCCTTTTTTTAATTCATCAAGCATTTTTAGATAATTATTAAAAATATTAGGTACTTTAATATCTGTCTTACAATTTTCTAATTTTTCATTTTTTTTATAAAAATCTTGT
>NHIO02000027.1 GCA_002171975.2 Flavobacteriales bacterium TMED191 | reverse complement strand
CACCTGCAATTCACCGCGCTCACCAGCCGCCAGTTCCATACCAGCCTCATCAACGATTCGAAAATCAAGCACCGCTGAGCATTGGCCTGAGCTCGTGGGTCGCTCGAGGTAATCAGACGCGGCAATACCCGCACCGATAGCATTAGTTTCGGTCATCCCCCAGCCAGTCGATGGCACTACATCATGAGTAAGCTGATCAATTTCACGAACCTGCTCGGGTGGTCTTGGCGCACCGCCGCCGCCAACTACAAGTAGGCTGGATAAGTTGTGATCTGTTTTTTTTGCCGCTCGAACCAAGTCACCAGAAATAGCAGGTGTTGCAAGGAGGCTGGTTAGGCGCTCGCGCTCAATGAGTTCCATTGCGAGCTCGGCATCCCATTTGTACATGCAGACGACCTTTCGCTGCACTCGGACACATGAGAGCATCGCTGCGTGACACGCAGCAACATGGAATAGTGGCGTAGCCAAAAGCATACCGCCTTGATGGGGGGGCTCTTGTAGTTCATAGATGCCCATGTGCGAACGTAACTCCCAGTCAAGCTCCCAGGACAGCAGTGCATGAAGAATACTGCGATGTGATGACACAACTCCTTTTGGGTGACCAGTGGAACCAGACGTGTAGAGAATGATCGCGTCGTCATCAGGCTCGACGCCGGCTTCCGGCATAGTAGATCCAGCGTGGGCCGCGATAGTTGCCTCCCAGGTAGTACTTGATAGCTTCGGATGCTTCGGCGCGCGGACCCTAATCACCTTAGTCTCGCTCGCGATGTGGTCGCAATCCGCGAGCTGAGCTACTCGCTCTTCGTCAGCAATAACAACTCTCGGCTCACAGTCGGACAAGCTAAAGTCGAGTTCATTCCGATTCCACCAAGCATTCACAGGAACAGCTATCGCCCCAATCGATGCGATTGCAAACAAGGATATAACCCATTCGGGATAGTTGCGCATCGCAATAAAAACACGATCACCCTTCCCCACTCCGTACTCTGAACTCAGCGCTGCCGCGAGTGCGGTCGCATGGTGATAAACCGTCTCGTAACTCAAGCGCTCGTCTTCATAGATGAGAAAATCAAGGTCGCTTTGATTCTCAAAAATCAGATCGTGCATCGTCAAAGGTGCGTTGACGAAAACTCTGCAGGATTTCCCGCGGATATGGGTGGCTTTCAGTTCAAAGGGTTGACCTGGCGCGCAAACTTGTTTTATTGCCTGCCGACGCGACATGGTAGGTTTAATCAAGTGCGAGCTCTTCAGATACTGTCGGGCCAATCGTTGAGACTAACACCAAGCTTGCACGCGAGTTAAATATGACATACCCCAAAATTTTGTACTCTGCCGCGTTCAATTAAGCCGCTTCAAAATGGACAGATTTATGAATCAACCACTGTTTAGCCCGCAAGGTGTTTACGCTCAAGGCGAGGGAACGCCACCCCGAGTGATCAGCGCGCCACAACGCTATATACAGGGAGCAGGCGTCCTCAAATCCATAGGGCATTATGTCAAGTCACTGTTAAGAGTAAGTCGTCCGGCGATTTTTGCTTCGCGTCGCGGATTGCAAGCTCAAGGCTTGGAAGTGGAAGCGAGTTTGAAAGCCAATGGCATAAATAGCGTGACAACGCAGTTCGGAGGTGAATGCTCTCTGAGTGAAATCGACTCCCACAGCGAGACCCTGCGCGAAGAAGGTATCGACTGTCTGATTGCGATCGGCGGCGGAAAAGTAGCTGACACCGGCAAGTGCATTGCGCACCGTCTAGAAGTCCCTGTCGTTGTGGTGCCTACTTTGGCAGCCACCGATGCGCCCTGTTCCGCGTTATCGGTCGTTTACACGCCGCAAGGAACAACAGACCACGTTGAATTCTTCCCACAGAACCCAGAAATGATTGTTGTAGACACTGATGTTATCGCAAATGCAGGGGAACGTTATCTGGTGGCCGGCATGGGCGATGCGATGGCGACTTGGTACGAAGCTGACACCTGCCTGCACAACCCAATGGCGCGAAATACACTGGGTGCCCTACCCACGCTGGCCTCGGTCGCGATCGGTGAAATTTGCGCGCGCACCCTATTTGAATTTGGAGAAGCTGCAGCAGAATCAGTGCGTGCCAAGCAGAATAGTTTGGCGCTTGATAAAGTCGTAGAAGCCAATACTTTGCTCAGCGGCTTAGGCTTCGAGAGCGGTGGACTCGCGCTAGCCCATGCAATTGCGGGCGGTTATCCCGAAGTCAAGGTTGTGCATGACAATTACCTTCATGGAGAGATGGTCGCGATGGGAGTCATGGCGCAGCTGGCGATGCAGAACTCACCAGATCGTGAAAGGGTCGCGAGATTTTTTGCCCGGGTTGGTCTACCAATTCATCTCAACCAGCTTTCAATTCCGGCCACTAATCGGGACGGCATCGATAAGGTAATCAAGCTGGCGCTCTCGCGGCCTATAGCTAAGAACATGCCCATTCCGGTCACTTATGCAAGCGTAAAAAGGGCGATCCTCGACGGTAATGAACTTGGACTGGCAGTGACAAACGAAATCGGTGACGACGCCTACCGGCGCCTTCATGACTAAAATCTGAGCAGGGAGAGAATCATGGATTACGAAGATATCATTTACCAAGTCGACGAATCAGTTGCAACAATCACCATAAACCGTCCTGAAAAACTCAACGCACTCACAAACCTTACACAGGCGGAAATCCGCCACGCACTGGATCAATCAGAACGTGACCCTACGGTCATTGGTACTGTCCTGACAGGAGCCGGCCGCGGTTTTTGCGCAGGTGTTGATATGAACTCGCTGAGCAGAATTAGTGAGGATGGCAAACGAAAAGATTCGTCTTTCGAGCATCTGAAGGCTCATCCGGGTAACCCTGACAATGACCCTAATTTCAATTCATCACCAACATATTTTCTGGGCCTACGTAAACCGCTCATCGCCGCAATAAACGGCGCATGTGCTGGGCTCGGTTTTAGTTATGCGACCTTCTGCGACATGCGATTCGTCGACCCAAGGGCAAAATTTGTGACGTCATTTGGTCCACGCGGCCTTATTGCTGAGCACGGCACGAGTTGGATGTTGCCTCGTATAATTGGACCATCCAATTCTCTGGATCTCTTTTGGTCGTCGCGACAGCTACTTGGTGATGAGGCCTATCGCATCGGCTTTGCTAACCGGTTATGCGCCGAGGGTAATTGCCTTACTGAGGCTCAAGATTACCTTCGTGAAATTGCCAGCACGTCTGCACCCGTATCTATCATGATGATGAAAAAACAGGTTTATCGGCATTTGATGCAGGAGCTTGGTGACGCCATGGATGAGTCGACCCGCTGGATGGACGAGAGCTTGGCGCGAGACGATTTCAAGGAGGGAGTTCAATCTTTTGTTCAAAAACGACCACCAAATTTTGCAAGGATTGATATCGATTAAGCCTGTAAGTTGTAGATTCGCTGCGCATTTCCCATGAACATGGCGTGCTGCTCATCAGCACTAAAAGGACGGGACATCTTCTTAAAAGCATTCCACAGCACGTTGTACGACACTGACAGCCGATCGACCGGAAAATTGCTCTCAAACATACAACGCCCGGGGCCAAAGCAATCAATAGTGTGTAGATAATAAGCACTATGTGCAGCGACAATCTCGTCGGACGTCGCTGGAATTGCTCGCTGATCCCATCCCCAGCCATTAATCGGCATCGCTAGACCCCCAAGTTTTGCAACCACATTTGGGCAAGTCGCGAGCTCTGCAATATCTTGTTGCCACTGCGGAAATATTTCGCGCTGCTTGCCCGCATACTCACCAATACCCATTGGACCACCGAAGTGGTCGCATATGATCGTCGTGTCTGGAAAGGCCCGTGCTATGTCGGTGAGCTCAGGAATTTGCTCATGAGTAAGCCATGCATCGAAACTAAGGCCGGCTGATGCGAGTTGGGCGAAACCTCTCCGAAATTGCTCATCGAGCAGCAAGTGACGGATACGGCCGGTATAACGCTCAACCGCTGGGGGGTATGGGTAATAGGCTACAGAATGTCTTATTCCCCTCAGCAGTCCTGCTGATGCCTCTAGGTGCGCCTCCAGCACTTCAATGACGGCTTCACCCAGCTTCAGATTCGCGTGGCTAACGATTCCTAGAATCGGGGCCTGAGCAGGAGTCGAGGTATCACGCGACTTTTTAGCTTGATTTACTACGTACTCAGTCTCGCCAACGGGCCACAACTGTTTAGGTCCCTCATCATGGTAGTTAGTGCTGCACTCCACAAAAACAGTGCCAACAATGTTGTGCCCTGACGCCATATCAGACCAGAGTTGCTCTATTTCGTAATCCCCACTCTCTTTGTTGCTCCACAAGTGATGATGCGGATCGATAATCGGTCGCTCACGGTCAACGATTTCTTCTTTTACTTGTTCCAGCCAAGAGTTGGTCACCATGACGCCTCCCGAATTCTTCTTACGAAACAACACTGAAAAACGTGCTCGAATCGATTCAGGAAGGCAATGCTCACCTTCTCTAAAATCAATCTACCGGCGATGCGAACTCATATCACCGCTTCGCTATTCCACAGCGACCGCATTTGCTCGTCAGGATCGGATTCGATTCTGAGCGCTTTATCGATAATCAGACAACTTCGGTCATTATTATCGTATGGGGGCCAGTATGGCAGGTCACCACCATTCGGGTCACCGCTGGCGACGAAGCGAGCAATGGCATCAGACCAGACGCTTGCGACACGCTGGACCTCAAGATTATCTCGATCATGAAAAATCAGGCAGTGCGTTTCTGACTTTTCAAAAATATTGAACGTAAAAGCAAGTTCACTAGCGTGGGCCGCGCCCAGATCTTCCATGCCTGGCAAATCAGCGGGCATGTCAAAACGATAAAACCAGGTGCCACATCCAGCGCCTGAAGTGGTTTCTGCCGCAATTAGGCAAATCCGTCTGAACATATTGTTCCAAATCATTTCATGGAAAGTGCCAGGAGATGCAGTTGGAAACTCGCTACGCAGTGCGGCCAAGAAAGTTGATGGGTCAGCGCCAAGCAACGTCTCTTTCGCTAATGCTTTATTCAAACTTGGATAATGGTCCTTGTCGGTGTGCTGACCTAAGGTATACAAAGTACCCTCTCGCAAATTGCTACCAATCAGCAGCGGCACACCGGAAGCACCCCGATCACGAATGGCATCCATAGTCGAGCGCGAAATGACGTTGCCGTCAACGTACACTCCAATAGGGAAATTAATATTAGCGATTTCATTGGCGGGCATTGTTTTTAGCCTATCAAGCAACTGATTCGGCTCGACTCCAATGCAATCACTCAATTGCTCCGTGCGATCAGTTTTTTCCCGAAAAACACACGTAGCACTGTGCCCAATCGCCTTGTGATAGAGCGAGTCTGCCGCTGGCACAGCGAGCAGGCTCATGACCATGGTGGCACCGGAGGATTCACCCGATATCGTGACGTTGCCAGGATCGCCGCCATAATCGGCTATGTTGTCCCGGACCCACTCGAGCGCGAGGAGGACATCGCGAACGCCATTTGATTCCGAGCCGGCATACTCGGACCCAAAGTCTGAGAGCCCAAAGAAGCCAAATACACCCAGACGAAAGTTAACCGTGACAACAACAATATCCCCTTGCATTGCGAGTACTGAGCCGTCGTATTCGTTTGCGGATCCGCGGACAAATGCGCCTCCGTGGATCCAGACCATAACGGGACGCGCCTTATTGTCTGGCGCCGGTGTGTAGATATTTAAAAATAAGCAATCTTCGCTGCATTCGCCCGGGACATCTCGCTTAAAGATTCCTGGCGAGTCAGTCTGCATGGCACGATTTGGATAACGGGTCGCATCATGAACTCCGTTCCATGCGGGCGCTGCAATCGGTGGTAAAAAACGCCGCGCACCTGCGGGTGAATCGCCATATCGCAAGCCCAGAAAAGCGTGGCCATAGGCATCTTCCCGGCCCCGAACCTTTCCTAGTCTGGTTGATGTGACGGACATGTCATTACATCGACGGAGACTTGCGAGCTCCGGGAAAAAAGGTCTCACAGTAGTTTCTTTTCAATCCGTACAATTAAACCTCTAACCTCCGAGCTGTTCTGTGACGGGATTACCGAGAGCGGTCAGGTCGCTACTTATGCGTTGAACATCACTCTCGCTGAGCAGAATGGCAGCAGCACCGGCAGCCTCAATGCCTTGGTCTGCAGTCCGTAATCCGCACAAAATATGTGTGGCGCCAGGCTGGGCTGCGGTCCACGCTATGACCAGTTGCGCGATTGTACAATTGTGGTGCTCGAGCAGATCCTGCCAACCTGAGAACATATCTAATAACTTCTGCCGGTTCTCTCGCCTGAACCATGGTAGCCACTGCTCTGCATTTGCGCGCCAATCCCCCGCATTGAAACTGCGATCTGGGCCGACTTTACCGGTCAAAAGACCTTGCTCCAGTGACATGTAGCAAATACTCGCGACATTATGCTCAGCGCAATATGGCAAGACGTCATCCTCGGGTGCGCGAAACAACATGCTGTATCGANACTGATGGCTGGCAAGCTCGCCTGNGANCCGGTACCGNTCTAATTGCTCNATGGAGACATTGGAAATACCAATCGCNCGGACCTTACCTTCCTCCTTTAGNGCCGCCANGCAGGCCATAGTNTCCTCGATCGGNGTCAACTCAGGCTCCACAGCAGGCTTNTGACACTGCAGCAGGTCAATTGTTTCTATANCTAGCCTACGTAAGCTGTCCTCAACTTCGATCCTAATGGTGTCCGGCCGCAGACTCAGTCTCACATCTTTGCCNTCTTTTTCNCCAATAGGTGAGCCNCGCTCATCATGCCACCACAACCCACATTTGGTTGCGATGACGACGTCGTCACGACGCCCCTTTATCGCCTGTCCAACCACCTGTTCGCTATGACCCCAGCCGTATGAGGGGGCGGTGTCAATTAACGTAACGCCGTGGTCAAGCGCTTTATTTATTGCGGTGATGTACTCTCCGTCATTGTTACCGCTACCGGCCAGGTAGGTACCCAAACCCACGATAGATGCGGGTATCTCTGATCCACCTAAGTCCCTATATTGCATAACCTGTGTCCTTCACCACTCAGCAACAAATCAAATGGGGGACTTTAATCTTGTCCTACTTCCCACTGATATAAAAAGATGCTTTTCTACTTTTCACCCATCATTCCGATGGAATTAAGTCTTNATTTAGCAGCGGATAGGTCTTCAGAATGATTGAACTAGGGGTTTTGGCCGATGATTTAACGGGCGGCATGATGGTCGCTAGCCTGCTAGAAAGTGAGGGTGTCGAGTGCCCTTTAGTTACTTCGGTCGATGAACTTGCNCAGATAGCAGAGTCAAAGGCAACAGCGGTAGTCGTCGCGCGCAAGATTCGGTTGGTGGATGCGGCGCTGGCCCAGGAGGAAGCTGTAAGAGCAGTTCAGGCGCTGCAAGATATCGGTTGTAAGAGGTTTTTCTACAAGTACTGCGCGACTTTCGATTCCACGGAAAAAGGCAACATTGGACCAATAGCTGACGCGATGCTAGGCGCGGTGGGTGGGCGACAGACGATATTTTGTCCCGCATTCCCTCGTTACACTGTGACGCTTGTAGATGGAATTTTATATCTGGGTAAGACGCCATTGGGCGAGTCGTTTAAGCGTGACGATCCAGTAACACCAATGACTAATTCAAACCTTGTTGAGGTTTTGCAAACGCAATCCCAACGGAAAGTTGGGCTGATCTCCCGCGAAATTTTGAGCCAAGGACCGGATGCGATTGAGAGACACATTCAGGATGGCNACGCTACGAGCTTCTACATCACAGATGCTGCGGATGATGAGGACATGGCACGCATTGCTGATTTTGCACTCGACTGGTCATTAACCACTGGCGCCGACGCATTACCGGTCTTTCTCGCGCGCGCTTGGCAACAACGCGACAGCTCCATAAGGATGACCGAAGCAAAAACTCATCTTTCAGCCAGCCCGGGGTATGAGGCTTTTATCGCTGGGAGTTGCGCCGCAGCCACGCTCAGTCAGGTCGCGTATTTTGAGCAACGCCACCCCACATTTCGCGTGGATTTGATTAAAGCGTCGGAGCGATCTGATTATGTCGACCACATCCTGTCGTGGGCGGCTGACAATATTGCCAGCGGGCCTATCGGCGTGAGCACTTCCGTCGATGTGGAAGGACTCGAAATAACGCAGAGCAAGCTGGGACGGCAAGGCGCTGCCGATCTTGCCGATCGAATCCTGGGTGAAGTGGCCAGTGGACTGCATANCTTAGGTGTCCGAAAATTTGTGGTTGCGGGAGGGGANACNTCGGGNCAGGTNATGAGNGCACTNNNTGTCAAACAATTGGCCGTCGCAGGTTTTGATGAGCTTAGCGGGGGATACTGTCATCAAGCAGGAAACAAGCCGACCTCTTTCGTTTTAAAGGCTGGCGCAATACCAAAAGATGATTTTTTCTTCATTGCGATAGAGCGGCTGCGCGAGGCTGACATGCTCGGCTAAATGGGTGAACGTCCCTCTGCATTTATTGTTGTGTCATCCACACCAGCGTAGTCTCAACCAATGTTTTCTCTAGACGGTTATCGACCTGTTGATTTGAGTCCGCGGATCAAGCCGCGAGTTCATCGCGTTGACGGCAGTCTTGAAGAAGGCGGTACCGACCCATATGGCACGCCCTGGATTATGCATGAGGGTGTATTCCCCGGAGACAATTCGCTTTTCACACTGTATGCGGCGCCAGAAGGAGACGAGACTTACCATCAAGAGCGCTTGACCTCTCATAACGGAGCCCATGTGCAAGGCGGCAAGGGTCACATCAGCCACTGGCCCGGTATGCCTGACGATATGTTAGGTCTTTGGGAAATGCCGCTTGAAACTTTCGTCGGCGAAGCAGCAGTGTGCTACCTGGATAATCTCAGTCCACAGCCGCTGGAGCATGCGGACGATTATCCTCGAGGCGTCGGTNGGCGGATGCAAAGTGAAAAAGGCGACATCCGCGGGATCGAAATTCTCCCGAAACACCTGAGCAGCGTAAAGGAGGGAGACATCGTCTTGATGTCCAGTCCTTTTGAGGGATTAGAACAGCCATGGCTGTCAAATGAGACCGCAAANTGGCTGGTCCAAGATCGGAAGATCAGAATGTTGGGCTTGGAGGCAACTGGTGTAGATTGGCAATACGATCTAAAACTCCAGCCGCCAAACAACTCACCGGTGCGTCGCACGTTGCTCTCCGCCAACGTTCCTTTTGCGCATCCACTGGTAAACATCAAATCACTGAGCGCTGACCGCGTATTATATTTCGGCCTGCCGTTTAATTTTGAGAAGTTTGAGGCCAGCTTCATTCGCGCCGTCGCCTTCGAGCCAGAAGAGTCGAACCGATGATAAGCCTTAAGGATCAAAGAATTGTAGATCTCAGCTGGCCGATTAGATCCCGCTTAACGCGTCTCGACGGCACTGTCGAGGAAGGAACTCGTGACGTTTACGACATGCCATGGATCGTAGAAGAGACGGTTAACCAAAAAGACAACACAATAGAGCACTTAATTGGAGGTAACGTTCGCACGATACCCGACTGGCCAATCGCTGGAACAAGTGGCCATATGGGTTCGCACATTCAGCTTGGCGTTGGCCACAACGACAACTGGAGCGATCTGCCGGAAGGCATGCTCGGTATCTGGGATATGCCCTTAGATACTTATTACGGCGAAGCCTGCGTCTGTCGGTTAAGCCACCTGAAAGGAGAACCGATCCTCCCAAAACATCTTAGTAATGTTCGAATGGGCGACATTGTGCTTCTAACAAGCCCCTACGCAGGTGAAGACCAGCCTGTGGTGATCGAAGAAACAGCCAGATGGCTGGCCGAGGAGATGCGGATAAAAATGTTTGGCCCAGGCGTACCGGGCATCTCTTGGGAGACAAACATGAACGCGCCAGAACCAGACAACAGCCCCACGCACAGAGCCATGACTGGCAACAATATCCCTATCGTCTACCCGCTCGTAAACATCGAAAAGCTTACCTCGGATCGAGTCTTTTTCATGAGTCTGCCGCTTAATGTTGAGAGGATGGAAGGATCATGGGTTAGGGCAATAGCGATTGAGGAGGTGCTTTAAGCCCCCCAAAAAAATGGGGGAACTTGCCTTGGAGCTTGGTTGAGGGCTACAAGGGCAGCTAATAAAGTGGACTTGGCAAGAATCCATAAATATAAGTACCTGTAGAAAATAACAAATCGCCATCCGGGAGGCGGATATGAAGAGAGCACTTTTTTCTGTAGTCGCGACGACACTGGTAGCACCGTTTTCGGGTGCAGTTTTGGCACAAGAGGACAGCGGGGAGGGATACGTCCTCGAAGAGGTAATGGTGACGGCGACTCGTCGCTCCGAGAACCTAATGTCGGTAACTCAGTCGATTCAGGCGATCTCTGAAGCGCAATTAGAACTGCCTACTCTCAGCGATGTGTCGATGGTAGTTAATCTGATTCCCGGCGCCGTAACATTCGGCAACAAACAGCCGGTAGCGCAATCGGTTCAAATAAGAGGTAGTGGTATCGTCCAATCGAGCGCGTCCGACGCACAGTCCCCGGTGGGCTATTACGTAGACGACATCCCATATGTCGATATCAGCACCCCCAATCCGCCGCCAATCGATACATTTGATCTCGAGCGCATTGAAGTCCTGCGGGGTCCGCAAGGCACGACCTACGGTCAGGACTCAGCGGCAGGTAGCCTCATCATGCGCACCAACCCGGTCGACCTTCAAAACTTCGGGTACAAGGTGCGCGCTAGCTACTCGCAAACTGAAGGCACGCCCGGCTCAGGCTACCAAGTCGGGGCAGTAGTAAACCTTCCGATTGTTGAAGATGTTTTTGGTGTCCGCCTCTCCTACCAAAGAAATGACGATCCTGGCTATGGTGAGGTATTCGGAAATCCGGATTTTGATGACCCTCTCGCCAACACTCGGGACACAATTCGCGCCAAAGTATACTGGCAAGTGAGTGATAAGCTTAATCTTGAGTTAACCCACTCCGAATGGAACACCGAGTACAACATGCTGCCGGGGACCCAGATACTGGATAGCACCGGCGGAAAAATGATTCTCAGCCCGATTGAAACCCAGGTCATTTTAGAACTTTTCCCCGACGGCCAAGTAAAGAATGAATTCGAGATTTCTTGGACAACATTCCACGCAGATATGGATCTTGGCTTCGCTGATCTGAGCTACTCGTTCGGGTTCGTCGACACTCCCAAAAAAGAGACCTTTTCAGAGTTCATATTTGACGTCGGCTTAGGCCCGATGAAGAGCGGCGTAGTGTTTAACCAGCCTGCAGAGTCCATGACAAACGAGCTGCGATTGGTGTCGAAAGGCGATAGCAGGTTGCAATGGCTGGCTGGTCTGTTTTATCTAGATGCGGAGAGTGACTCCGGTGGTACAGTTGATACCCCAGATTTCTTTTTCCGGGAGCGTACCTTCGACCCAATTGAATCGGAGGCTATGGCGGTATACGGCGAGGTCGAGTACGCATTTACCGAGATGTTCAGCGCTTCTCTCGGGATGCGTTTCCACGACGAGGAAAGAACCAACACCAGCGTTTACTCATCCACTTCGTTTTTTCCTGGGTTTACTTATTTCTCCGACCCATACTTTGGGCCACAAGGGAGTGGTGTGACAACAACCGTAGAAGAATCCTCTTTCGACCACACGAGCCACCGAATCGAACTGACGTGGACACCCAGTGATAACGGTATGGTTTACATTACCCAATCAACTGCCAATCGTGCTCCCATCATTCTCACCGCAAACAACCGTACAGCTCTAGCCAACGCCGGCATACAGCAAGTCGGTGACGTAGACGCAGCCGAGCTCTCCAATACCGAGTTGGGCACCAAATGGACATTGGCTGACGGCCGCCTGCAGGTGGAGGCTGCATATGTAATCGGCGACTGGCAAGACATTCCCTTGTGGGCACAGGTTGCAGTGCCAGGAAACCCAGTATCGATGCCGATTGGCGGAACAGATGCTGATGTAACGTCGGCGGAGTTGGCGCTAACTTGGGCAATCACTGATAGCTTACTGATCGATTACGCCTACACGTATACCGACACAAAGGTAACTGAAGTTCCAGACCCGGGTACGGTTTCAAACTACCCAGGTGCCATCAGAAAAGGAGGTGAGCTCTACAACTACGCTCCAGAAACGCACAATATTGGCGTTAACTGGAATCGTGACAACGTCGTAAGCGGCTGGGACATGTACTTGTCGGCAAACTATGTAACGCGCGACCGAGTTGATGGCATCAATCCGTTCACCGCACCAGACGCCTATGTGCCCGCGCGGGAGCGATATCAAAATTTAATGCTTAACTTTGGTGTTACGAAAGGCCCATGGGACGTCGTGTTCTCTGTCAGAAACGCCAGTGGCCATGATGGCCAGTACCTGCCACGAACGTCGTTGGGTGGCGGAGATGCACAGCTTTTTGGTCTGCTTCAGCAGCCGACCACCTACACGCTCCAAGTCAGCTACGACGGCATGCCATAGCTAACCGAGCTGAGGTGTGGAAAAAGGCGGCCATAAGGCCGCCTTTTTTATCAGAATTTGCCGGTGGGCTACTCTTCTTCGTGGATCACAATTGTCCCCGCGTCTCCATCAATAGAAATTGTTTGGCCGTGCTTAATCCGCTGCGTTCCGTTGCCAACACCCAGCACCGCCGGGATGCCATACTCGCGAGCCACTATAGAGCCGTGGGCAAGAATGCTGCCGACATCGGTCACCAAACCCACAGCATTTGCAAATAATTGAGTCCAGGCAGGTGTCGTCAGGGGGCTTACGAGGATACTGCCCGGCACCATATTGTCAAAATCAGAGGGTCCTAAAACAACACTGGCCTTGGCTGTCACCGCTCCGGAGCTGACGGGAAAGCCACGCATCGTATGGCTATCCGCGTCGTTCTTAATTTGGGTCTCTTTAAAAGACACCGCATCGAGCTCGCTTACCTCCGGTGGCAGTGTGCCCGGCGGGTGGTGACGTTTGCGTGCCTCGCGCAATTCTCTGCGCCCGGCAGCGAGCGCCGCGAAGTCGATATTGGTATCACCGTTACCATAAGCCTGCAATGCGACCTGTAGTTCATCACCCGTTAAAAAGAAAACATCATCGCTCTGGTGAAATATTCTTGCCTCTACCAGACGATTTCCTAACTCGAAAGCCATTGGCCGCAGTATTGACCAAGTGTATCCGAAGCGAAACGCAACCTCTTCACGGATATAGTTGTACTTGAACGCCAGCCACCAACGAAAGCGGAACTGCCAGTACTGCAAACCGGTCAGTAGCTCCGATATCTCGGATAATTTCTGCTCACGAATAGCCTTAGTTTTCTTTGTCTGATTGTCCGGATGGTAATTAGGGTCACGCACCATCCCCTTTAATGACGCAAACAGCGCGGAGGGGTCCTCGATTTGCGTGGGTTCAATGAAGTCCATGCTGTAGCCTTGATGACCATACTTGCCGAGGTAATCTTTTAACGCGGACAGCACCTCAGCGCCCTTTTCATGTTCATACAACGCTCGAAATAAAAATGGGGAAGGCACCACTAAAACGGTATAAGTAAGTTCCTCGTCAGCCCGAACTAATTTGGCAATTTCGAAGAGGTCGGCATTCGCCTGCATGGCTTTAGATTCTATGCCCGTCAGAAACTGACCACTAATGAAATTGTGGTCAGGCAGTGTCTCTTGCAGAAA